>CAXTOD010000097.1:1472-9535 GCA_964245705.1 uncultured Acetobacteraceae bacterium | reverse complement strand
CGCTGGTGCGGCGGGAGCAGGCCCGCTTCCTCGCCCGCGCGCGCAGGCGCGGCGCGGCGCTGGCGGTGCTCGACGTGCCGCTGCTGCTGGAAACCGGCGGCGACCGCGCCTGCGACCTGGTGCTGGTGGTGTCGGCGCCGCGGGCGCTGCAGCTGCATCGGGTCCGGCAGCGGCGCGGCATGACCGAGGCCGAGGCGGCGGCGCTGATCGCGCGGCAGATGCCGGACCGCGAGAAGTGCCGGCGCGCCGACCTGGTGATCCGCACCGGGTTGTCGCGTGGCCACGGCCTGGCGCAGATAAGGCGGCTGCTGGCGCGACTCCGGCCGCCATGAGGGAGGCGGGACGATGAAGCGCGCGGTGCTGTTCGACACCGAGACCACCGGCTTCGATCCATCCACCGGCGACCGGGTGCTGGAGATCGCCGCCCTGGAGCTGGTCGGCGACCTGCCGACCGGCCGGCACTATCACACCCTGATCGATCCCGAGCGCGACGTGCCCGAGGAAGCGGCGCGCGTGCACGGCTACACCCGCGCGCACCTGCTGGGGCAGAAGAAGTTCCACGAGGTCGCGGACGGGTTTCTCGACTTCGTCGGCGACGACCCGCTGATCGCCCACAACGCCCCGTTCGACTTCGGCTTCCTCGACGCCGAGCTGATCCGCATGGGACGGCCGGCGCTCGACCGCGCCCGCATGATCGACACGCTGGAGATGGCGCGCGCCCGGTTCCCCGGCCTGCCCAACAGTCTGGACGCCTTGTGCCGCCGCTACGGCATCGACCTGTCCGAGCGCACCACCCACAACGCGCTACTCGACTGCCGGCTGCTGGCCGAGGTCTATGTCGAGCTGATGGGCGGGCGGCAGCGCGGCCTGGAGCTGGCGGTGGCGGAAGGCGGCGGCGCGGTGGCCTACACCCTGACGCGCAGCCGCATCCCGCGGCCGGTGGTGCCGTCGGAGGCCGAGCTTGCGGCGCACGCCGCATTCGTGGCCGGGCTCAAGGAGCCGGTCTGGCTGCGCGCCTGAGGCAGGTCGCGTCCCGGCTCAGCTGCTCAGCCGGGCGTGCTGCAGCAGGATCACGGTCTTGGCGTCGCGGATCTCGCCACGCTCCACCATGTCGAGCGCCTGGTCGAGCGGGACCTCCAGCAGCGCAATCCGCTCTCCTTCCGCTGGCAGGCCGCCGCCTGCCCCGGTCCGATCGGCCGGGCTGAAGCGCGCCGAGAACAGGTGCAGCAGCTCGGTGCAGGCGCCGGGGCTGGTGTACACCGTGCATACGCGGCGCACGTCGTGCAGGCGGTAGCCCATTTCCTGCTCGGCCTCCTTGCGCACCGTGTCGGCCGGCTCGTCGCCGTCGTCGACCATGCCGGCGCAGGCTTCGAGCAGCGTGGCCTCGCCGCCCTGGAGAAGGGCCGGGATGCGGAGCTGGCGGACCAGCAGCACCGTTCCCGCATCTCGGTTGACCGGCAGCACCGCCGCCCCGACCCCGCTGTGGTACACCTCGCGGTGCAGCGTTTCCGTCGTGCCGTCGGCGGCGCTCTGGTCGAAGGTCACGGTTTCCAGCCTGAACCGCTTGTCGGACAGCGTGTGCCGCGCGCGGATCCGGATGGACTGGTCGGCCTGGTCGGTCATGCGGCGTTGTTCCCGGTGGGTGGTCGAGACGCGACAGCGGGCTTGCCTGGTTTCCGGGACGCAAAGCGGCGCGGTGTGGAACGGTTCCGCTCGGGGATGGTCCGACCGCTTGGCCTGGACGCGCTCCGGCGCCATGTGAAGGGTCCGGCAGCCGGCCAGGATTGTCACGGGAGCAGCACCGAATGCCACGCATCGAGTTCGGCCTCGACACCTTCGGCGACGTCACCGCCGGCGCGGACGGAATTCCGCTGTCGCATGCGCAGGTGATCCGGGACGTGGTCGAGGAGGCGGTGCTGGCGGACTCGGTCGGGGTCGACGTGTTCGGCATCGGCGAGCACCACCGCGCCGACTTCGCGGTGTCGGCGCCCGAGCCGGTGCTGGCGGCGATCGCGTCGCGCACGACGCGGATCCGGCTCGGCTCCGCGGTGACGGTGCTGAGCTCGGACGACCCGATCCGCGTGTTCCAGCGCTTCTCGACGCTGGACGCGCTGTCCTCCGGACGGGCGGAGGTGATCCTGGGACGCGGCTCGTTCACGGAGTCCTTTCCATTGTTCGGCCACGCGCTGTCAGACTACGAGACGCTGTTCGGCGAGAAGCTCGACCTGTTTGTCGCCCTCCTGCGGCAGCCGCGCGTCACTTGGGAAGGGACGGTGCGGCCACCCCTGGTGGACCAGGCGGTATTTCCCACGGTGGAGGCGGGGCGGCAGCTCCGGGCCTGGATCGGCGTCGGCGGCAGCCAGGAATCGGTGGTGCGGTCGGCGCGTTACGCCATGCCGATGATGCTGGCGATCATTGGCGGCGACCCGAAGCGGTTCACGCCCCATGTCGAGCTGTTCGGCCGCGCGGCGCGGCACTTCGAGACGCCGCTGCAGCCGGTCGGCGTGCACTCGCCGGGCTTCGTCGCCGACACCGACGCGGACGCGCGCGAGCGGTTCTGGCCGGACTACAAGCGGATGCACGACCTGATCGGCGGCGAGCGCGGCTGGCCGCCGCTGCAGCGCGATGCGTTTGACGCCGAGATCGCGCGCGGCTCGCTCTATGTTGGCGCGCCGGACACGGTGGCGCGCAAGATCGCTACGACCGCGAAGACGCTCGGGCTGTCGCGGTTCGACCTGAAATACAGCGCCGGGCCGCTGTCGCACGCGCACATGATGCGCTGCATCGAGCTGTATGGGACGCGGGTGATCCCGATGGTGCGCGAGATGCTCGGGCAGGAGTTCACTGGACCGGCACCGTGACCAGGGCGCCGCTGGCGGGCCGCGGCCGCCCGCATGGCGACGACCAAGCGTGCGCTCCAGGAACATCCTGACGACAGGACCCGGTGACGCCTGAACGACTGGACACTCGAGTCGACGGGTCGAGATCCAGCTATGCGTCGCCGTTGCGCAGGACCAGGCTGTCGCCGCTTCCGACGGCGGCACGGTCCACGATGGACACGCCCACCGTATGGACTCATGCCGAAAGCCCTGGCCGAACCGGCGAGCATTTCGGCTGGTGTACGATTGTCAGCTGTTCACGTCGCGACAGGCGACAGCGAGGTGGAGGCGGATTGCGACATGCTCCTCCGCGGAGGTGTCGGAGATCATCGGCTCGCCATCCGGCTGCCGACGGCATTACCGTTGGCAGGACCTTCGCAAGCCTGTCGACAGGCGTCGGGGGCGTGACGGAGTGGCGCCTTGATCGCGGGTCGATCGTTCCGCCGACGTAGAGCGGGAGCGCCTTGTGTCGTTTCGACGTGTCCCCGTCTGGTCAACGACGCGTAGGATGGCGTATCACCGGCCCCGAACGCTCCGGAAGAGTTGCCGTTGCCGAAACGTCCTGTGTCGCGACCTCCGGGTGCGGACCGTGCCCTCGGCGTCCGGGCTGCGGAACCTGCCGGACGCCGTCGCGGGATGCTTCCCCTGGTCCGCCCCCTGGTCTGGACGATCGCGGCGACCGCCGCTTTCGGACTGCTTGCCCTGTATCGGTTCGCCGTCGCGACGGGCGACTTCCGCAACTCCGACGACGCCGGCACCTTCCTTGCGGGCGTGGAGATGGCGGAGGGCAACTGGCGGTTGCACGGCTGGGTGATGGTGTTCGACAGCTACTATCCGACGGACGTCCTCGGTCTGGCGCTCCTCAAGCTGCTGTTCGGCTGGCACCCGATCTTCATGCAGGGGCTGGAGGCGCTGATCTGGGCAGCGATCGCGCTTGTCGGAACCGGCCTCGCCTGCGTCGGCATGCGGTCGCGGTTCCTGCCCGGCACCATCTCGATCGCTCTGGCGCTGCTCGCGTTCAACATCTTCGAGCACGGCTGGCGCGACGCGACGATCACCAACATCGGCTCGCACGGCTCGACCATCCTGCTGACGCTGCTGGCGTTCGCGCTGGTCGTCACGGGCACAGATCGACCGGGAACATGTTGGCCCCGACGACCGATCCTGCGCTTCGTCGTGTTCGGGCTGATCATGATCGCCGGCAACGTTGCGGATCCGATCTTCAAGGTCGTCGCCTGCCTGCCGGTCCTCGTGTTCTCGCTGCTCGGCCTGCGCAGGCGGCAGCCTTGGCAGCCTGGGTTGACCCGCATCGCCATCGTCATCGGCGCGGCCGGGATCGCGCATGTGCTGCTCACCGTCAACGCCCATAACGGGGGCTTCCAGAGCACCTCGTTGTCCATCACGCTGGCGACCTTTCCCCAGCTGCTCGACCACGGTGCGTTTGCCGTCGAAAGCATCGCGCGCCTGCTCGGTGCCGAGTTCTTCGGCCACAGCCTTCACGAGCACCTGGCCGGCGGCCCCGTCGTCGCGCTGCTGCGGGCGCCGTTCGTGGTGATGTTCGCCATCGCCTGGGCCCAGGTGGGGGCCCGCCTGCTGCTGCGCGTGCAGGACTGGCCGGACCAACGGCTGTCGTCATCTACTGAAAGCCTCGAGCATCTTCTTTGGCTCAGCCTGTCCTTCTGCGTCGCGAGCACCTGTGTCACCACCGTGATCATCAACCAGGCTTGCGTGCGCTTCTTCCTGCCCGCCGCGGTGACGGGATCGATCCTGGCTGCGAGACGCTTCGGACCGCAGGTCCTGGCGGGCGGATACGGCATCCTGGCGCTGCTGGTCTCGATCGTCGTGAGCGTGCTGCTTGTTTCGCCTGATCCGCCACGCCGCGTCGCCGCCATCCCGCAGATCCACCGGATCATCGACATCCTGAAGAGGCACGACCTTCGGCATGGCTATGCCGGATACTGGGAAGCGGCGATCGTCACCGTGCTGAGCAACCGCGAGATCACCAGTCTGCCCCTTTACCAGGCGCGTGACGGACGACTGCATCCGCTCGGCTACCTGAGCAACCTCGACTGGTTCCGTGGCCCGTCCCGGGACTGGCACGGCCGCGTGTTCTTCATCTCCGACCAGGTCAACCCGACGGACGTCTTCACGGCACCGGACGAGGCCGTCCGCCGCGAGTTCGGACGGCCGATCGAGCGGATCACCGTCGACCGTTTCGTCATCAACATCTACGACCTTGCCCCACATGCGCTCGCGCAGCTGGCGCCGCAAGGCTACGGGGACAGCATGGGGCCGTTCGGCGCGAAGTGAGCGAAGGGTGATCCGGAAGGGCTTCACCTGCCGGCCGGTCCTTGTTACCTCATGCCGGTTTGCGACAGAAGCGACGTGGATGATTGCCAACCGCCGGGTCACTGTCGTTCTTCCCGCCTACAACGCGGCGAGGACGCTGGAGAAGACCTGCGCCGAGATCCTCGTCGACATCGTCGACGACGTGATCCTGACGGACGACGCCAGCCCGCGACGACACCCTGCGGATCGCCGCCTCGCTCGGTCTGCACGTCATCCGGCACGATCGCAACCGCGGCTACGGGGGCAACCAGAAGACTTGTTACGCCGTCTCACTCGAGCGCGGCGCCGACATCGTCGTCATGCTCCACCCTGACTACCAGTACACGCCGACCCTGGTGACCGCGATGGCCGCGATGTTGGCGTCGGACCAGTATGATACCGTGCTGGCGTCCCGGATCCTGGGGTGCGGCGCGATTGCCGGCGGCATGCCGCGCTACAAGTATGTCGCGAACCGCGCGCTCACCTTCACCCAGAACTTCCTAATGGGTGCCAAGCTGTCCGAGTATCACAGCGGCTACCGCGCCTGGAGTCGCCGCGTTCTGGAGCGCCTGCCGCTCGATCGCTGCTCGGACGACTTCGTGTTCGACAACCAGATGCTGGCCCAGGCGCTGCACCTCGGCTTCCGCATCGGCGAGATCTCCTGCCCGACCCGGTACTTCCCGGAAGCCTCCTCCATCAACCTGCGTCGAAGCATCGTCTACGGCCTCGGCGTGCTGCGCACCTCGGCGCAATACCGTCTCCACGCCGCCCGGCTACGCCGCGACCGGTTGTTCGATGCCAAGCTTCCCTGAAGCGCGGCGTCCACGACGCAGCGTGTCCTGCTGCGGCATCGTCGCATCGCCCATGCTGCTGGCCGCCTAGTGCGGCATCCTTTCGGCTTCGGCCGGTTGCAACCTTGCCTTCGTTCGCGCCTGAACCTCGCCGCCGGCGCCTTCCGACGACTTGGTGCCGGGCCACCTGTCGAGAAGCGGCCGGTCCATACCCGCGTCACGCCGGGCGGGCGCCGCCGACCTCCCCGTCCTCAAGGCCGGCCTGGATCACCGAGAACATGGCGAGCTTCTCCTGCGGCACCAGGGCGTGGTTCCAGGCCGCAGGATCGTGCGCGACCGTATCGCACGGCGTCGCCAGCCGGCCGGGCCCGAGCTTCACGTCGACGTAGCGGCGGCGGCGGATGAAGTGGTTGAGCCAGGGCAGGTCTGCGCTGGGCAGCACCTCGACGAACAGCACCGGGCGGCGCAGGCGGATGGTCCAGTGGGCGCCATTCAGCACCGCAGCCTCGTGGCCCTCGACGTCGATCTTGATCAGGGAGACGCGCCGGCGCGCCCAGGGTGAGCGCAGCAGCGCGCGGTCGAGCCGGTGCGACGCCACGGAGCGGGTCGACGCCGGCTCGCCCTTGAAGTCGCGGCGCAGCGAGGCGCTGGTCTCGACCAGGCCGTGCGCGTCGTCGGGCACGTAGAACTCGGCCAGGCCGTCGCGGTCGCTGAGTGCTGCCTGCTGCACCTGGATCCGGTTGGCCAGCCCGTTGCGGACGACGTTGCGCTGCGCCCGCTCGGCGATCTCCGCCATCGGCTCGAACGCCATCACCGTGTTCCGCGCCGACGCGGACGCGGCCAGCAGGGCGTAGAACCCGGTGTTGCTGCCGACATCGATCACCAGGCCGGGCAGGCGGCGCGCCACCCCGTAAAGATACCCGGGCAGCGGCGTCTCGAAACCGGTCCAGCCGTGACGTGCCACCGCGGCGGCCACCTGGTCGCGGTTGTCCCGGTTCTCCATGACGAAGTGCTGGCGCCACGCGTCCTCCGGCAGCTCGGCCACGCAGCCCGGGTCGCCGACCGAGGCCGCGACGGCGGCCGTCACGGCGCCGCCTCGCTCTCCGGCAGCCCGGCCAGCCGGCGCCAGCCCCCCTCGTCCAACGTCTCGATGCCGAGCTCGGCCGCCTTCTTCGCCTTCGAGCCGGCTTCCGCGCCCAGCACCACCAGATCGGTCTTGCGCGACACCGTGTCTGTGACCTTGGCGCCCAGCCGCTCGGCCATCGCCTTGGCTTCCGGGCGGGTCATGGTGGCGAGCGAGCCGGTGAACACGATCGTGCGGCCGGCCAGCGCGGCGCTGTCCGGCGCCGCCTCCTCGCCGATCTCGCGCATCATCGCGGCGAGGTCGTCCACCGCCTCGCGGTTGTGCGCCTCGCCGAAGAAGGTGGCGAGCTCGTCGGCGATGGCGCTGCCAACGCGGGAGATGCTGCCCAGCGCCAGGCGCTCGTCCGAGCCAACCACGGTGGCGGCCTGCATCTGCGTGCGCCAGTTGGCATACGAGCCGTAGTGCCGCGCCAGCAGGCGGGCGTTGGTTTCGCCGATGCGGCGGATGCCGAGCCCGAAGATGAAGCGGGCCAGCGGGATCGTGCGCCGGTCGTCGATCGCACGCATCAGCTTGGCGATCGACACGTCCTTCCAGCCCTCGCGGCCCTCGAGCTGGTCGGGCGTGAGCCGGAAGATGTCGGCGGGCGTCCGGATCAGGCCGGCCTCATGGAACTCGGCGATCGACTTCTCGCCGAGGCCCTCGATGTCGAACGCCAGCCGCGACACCAGGTGGATCAGCCGCTCCACCGTCTGCGCCGGGCACACCAGGCCGCCGGTGCAGCGCACCACCACCTCGCCCTCGGGCCGCACCGCCTTCGAGCCGCAGGCGGGGCAGTGGTCGGGGAAGCGCCATTCCGGACCGCGGGCGACGCCCGGCTCCTCGATCCGCCGCAGGATCTGCGGGATCACGTCGCCGGCACGCTGCAGCTGCACCCGGTCGCCCGGGCGCACGTCCTTGCGGGCGATCTCGTCGGCGTTATGC
>CAXTOD010000097.1:0-1462 GCA_964245705.1 uncultured Acetobacteraceae bacterium | reverse complement strand
ATGCAGGGTGGCGCGGGTGACCAGAACGCCGCCGACGTTGACCGGCTCCAGCCGCGCCACCGGGGTCAGCGCGCCGGTGCGGCCGACCTGGATGCGTATGTCCTCCAGCCGGGTGATCGCCTGCTCGGCCGGGAACTTCCACGCCACGGCCCAGCGCGGCGCGCGCCCGACGAAGCCGAGCCGCTCCTGTAGCGCGAGGTCGTCAATCTTGTACACCACGCCGTCGATGTCGTAGGCGAGCCCGGAGCGGTCAAGCGCCAGCTGCGCCTGGAACCGTTCCGCCGCTTCCGCGCCTTCCAGCACCGCCGACAGCGGGTTCACCTGGAAGCCCCAGCCGCGCAGCCGATCGAGGTAGCCCGAGTGGGTGGCGGCGACCGGCCCGCTCGACCGCCCTTGCGCATAGGCGAACAGCGACAACGGACGGCCGGCGGTGACGGCGGGGTCGAGCTGGCGCAGCGAGCCGGCGGCGGCGTTGCGCGGGTTGGCGAACAGCCGCTGTCCGGCCTCGGCCTGGACCGCGTTCAGATGGAGGAAGTCCTCCTTGCGCAGGAACACCTCGCCGCGGATCTCGATCAGCGCAGGGAACTCGCCACGGAGCCGCTGCGGCAGGTCGTGCAGCGTGCGCAGGTTCTCCGTCACGTCCTCGCCGACCGCGCCGTCGCCGCGTGTGGCGCCATGGACGAAGCGGCCATGCTCATAGGTGAGGCTGATCGACAGGCCGTCGATCTTCGGCTCCGCAACCAGGCGCAGCTCGGCCTCCTTGAGACCGAGGAAGCGGCGGGCGCGTGCGGTGAAGCCCTCGAACTCGGTGCGGTCGAACACGTTGTCCAGCGACAGCATCGGTACGAGGTGCACGTGCTTGGCAAAGCCGCCCTCGGGCAGGGCGCCGACCCGGGCGGTGGGCGTGTCGGGGCGCACCAGATCGGGGTACTGGCGCTCGATCGCCTCGTTGCGCCGAAGCAGGGCGTCGTACTCGGCGTCGGTGGCTTCCGGCGCGTCGTCGTTGTGGTAGGCGCGGCTCAGCCGGTCCAGCAGGGCGGCGAGACGGCCGAGCTCGGCTGCGGCCTCGGTCTCGCTCAGCTCGGCCGGCTCCAGGGCGGCCACGTCGCGCGGCGTCATCCGTGCAGGCCGAGCAGGCTGTCGGCGGCGGCGCGCGCGGCCTCGGTGATCGTCTCGCCGGCCAGCATGCGGGCGATCTCCTCGCGACGCGCGGTGCCGTCCAGCGGCGAGGCCAGCGTCTCGGTGCGCTCGCCGGGCTCGAACTCCACCAGCAGGCGGCCGCCCGTGCGGTGGGCGGCGACGTCGAAGGCGCGGCCGTCCTCCCGCTCCACCCGGTCGACCAGGGCGGGCTGATCGCCGTCGCGCCACTCGCCCAGGAGCCGCTCCAGCGGGTCGACGAGGCGGTCTCCGTCGAGCAGGCCCTCGAGAAACGCCTCCGCGTTGGCGCTGCGCTGACGGACGC
>CAXTOD010000096.1:0-9611 GCA_964245705.1 uncultured Acetobacteraceae bacterium | reverse complement strand
GTACCCGACCGAGGTCGGCACCCCGACCACCACGCCCGGCACCAGCCCCGCCACCACCGACGGCAGGGCCGCGTCCATGCCCGCCACCACGATGACGACCGTATAGCCGCGCAGTTCCTCGACCCGGCGCAGCAGGCGCCACAGCCCGGCGACGCCGACATCGGCGATCGCGGCCGCGTCGTGGCCGGAAAAGCGCAGCGTCCGGATCGCCTCGCGCGCCACCGGTAGGTCGGAGGTGCCCGCGGTCACCACCGCCACCCGCCGTTCGGGCAGGAGCGGCGCGGGCGTGCCGGACCACGCGGTGCGCGACACCGGGTCGTAGTCGAGCCGCAGGCGCAGTTCCGCCGGCAGCGCGTCCAGCCGCTGGGGATCGAGCCGGGTGAGCAGCAGCGGCGCCTCGCCGACGGCCTGCAGGATCGCGGCGATCTGCTCCGGCGACTTGCCCGCGCAGTACACCGCCTCGCCGAAGCCGATCCGCGCGGTCCGCTCGCGGTCGAGGAGGAACTCGCTCACGACGCGGCCGCCTGCGCCGGGGAGGTTGGCCGGAGGAACGCGCTGCCGGTCCGGTACGCCGCGAACCGCACCGGCCGCGCCGGTTCGCCCGCGTCCGCCGCCAGCCCGGCCACCGCCCGGCCGAGCGCCTCCTCGCCCGCGTCCTGCACCGCCCGAAGCGAGGCCGGATCGAGCTCGATCACCAGCCCGTCGCGACGCACCCGGCAGCGCACGGTGCGCGCCGCCCCGATCCGTGCTCCGAGTCCATCCGCCTCGAGCCGCGCCGCCACCAGCCGCTCCGCCTCGTGCACCAGCGCCAGCGTCCGCGGCTCGATGAACAGCCCCGTCTCGATCCGGCTGGACAGGCAGGGCGCGGACGGCAGCTCCGCCAGCGCGCCCAGCCCGAGCCGCGACGCGATCCCGCGCAGGGTCGCCTTGGAGATCCCCGCCTCCACGAACGGATGCCGCACCCCGTGCGCCTCCGCCGCCTGCAGCCCGGGCCGGTAGTCCGCCAAGTCGTCCGTGTTGGTCCCCGACAGCACCAGCGCCCCCGAGCCCCGCAGCCGGGCGACGATGGCGCCATACAGGTTGGTCTTGCAGAAGAAGCACCGGTTCGCCGGGTTGGCGCGGTAGCGCGCGTCCTCGAACTCGCCGGCGTCGAACACTTCCAGCCGGACGTCGCGTTCCGCCGCCAGCGCCCGCGTCCGCTCCGTGGCCTCGCCCGGCACCGCGGGCGACGTGGCATGGTGCAGCGTCAGCCGGTCCCGGAGCACCGGCACGGCAGCCGCCGCCAGCGTCAGGCTGTCGATCCCGCCGCTGACCGCGATCGCCACGCGCGGCGCCTCGATCCCCGACAGCAGCGCCTGCAGCCGCACCAGCGCGTCCTCCGCGCCGCTCATGCCCCGAACTCCTCGTCCGGCGCCCCAGGCAGCGCTTCCGGCAGCGCCAGCGCCTCCGCCTGCCGACGCAGCCGCTGGCGGCTCGCCTGGCCGGCCAGATCCCGCAGGTGGTCCGCTTCCGCCTTGGCGGTGGCCCCGTCCGGACGCTGCACCAGCTTCACGTCCACCGCCGCCCCGTCCACGGTCGTGCGGGCGATGCGCCGGCGCAGCGCCTGCCCCTGCACCAGGTGCGTGCGCAGGCCGATGGTGGTGGTTTCCGTGAAGCAGGCGGCGACCACCGCCTCCAGCGCGTCGGGGGCGGCCAGCACCTGCACGTGCACCGCCATCCGCCCCTTCTTGCCAATCGCCGCCATCTGCACGACGTCGTGCACCCCGGCCGTCGCCCGGATCCGGTCCAGCCCGGCGGCGAGGTCCTCGCCCGACTGGTCGTCCACCTCGAACGCGATCACGCCCAGGCTGCGATGGCCGCCGCCCGGCGCACCGGCCGGCTCCGCCGCCTCGATCAGCAGCGCCCGCACGCAGTTGCTGATGCCCGGAAGCCGCCTGGTGCCGAAGCCGATGCCGCTCGTCCCGAGCCGTCCGGACGGCCGCGTCCGCAGCCGGCCGGTATCCCGGAGGTAGCGCAGGATCGCCGCCCCGGTCGGCGTGACCCGCTCGCCGGCGACGCCGTCCTCGACCATCTCGAACCCGTCCAGCAGCAGCGCCGTCGCCGGCGCCGGCACCGGCATCACCCCGTGCGCGGTGCGGATCCGGCCGGAGCCGAGCGGCAGCGCCCCGACGCTCCAGCCGGCCGCGCCGATCCCGTCGATCAGCACGGCGGCGGCGACGATGTCGGCGATCGAGTCCACCGCACCCACCTCGTGGAACGTGGCCGCGTCGGCCGCGACCCCGTGCACGCGCCCTTCCGCCTCCGCCAGCACCGCGAAGATCCCGACCGCGTGCGCCGACACCGCCGGCTCCAGCCCGCAGCCCAGCAGGTGCGCCCGGATCTCCCGCCACGCCCGGTGCGCATGCCCGTTCCCGTGCGCGGCCCCGTGATCGTGATCATGGTCGTGACGGTGCTCGTGGTCGTGCTCCCCGCCAAGGCGTTCCTCGTCGTGGGAATGGCCATGCGTATGGGTGTGATCCCGTCCTGGCGCGTCTGCCGCCCGGCCGTCCGGGCCTTCCACCCGGAAGCGCATCCCGCTCAACACGCCGTCGCTGTGCGGCAGCAGCAGGCACCGGACCGGAACCGCCCGCGCCACCGCCTCCGCCACCCGGACGTCCTGCGCCGGCACGGCGGACAGCAGCGCGGCCACGAACATGTCGCCGGCCAGGCCGCCGAGCGGGTCCAGATGCACGTGGATCATCGCCGGATGATGGCCAGCACTCCGGCTCTTGTCCACGCGGCCGTCTTGCCGAGCCGCACCCCGCCCCGCAGGCTCGGATCATGCCGCCATCGCCTGCGCCGCTCGATCGTCCCGGCCTCGTCACCCTGCTCGGCGCGTGCTTCTCCGCCGGCACCGCGCGCGACCCGGGCCGGAAACGCTCGATCTCCGCGATGGTCGCGGCCCTGCTTGGCGCCAACCTCCTGGCCTGGTGCTGGGCGCTCGTGGCGTTCGGCGGGTCGCCGGCGCTGCTGGGCTCGGCGCTGATCGCCTGGGGCTTCGGCCTGCGCCATGCGGTGGACGCCGATCACATTGCCGCCATCGACAACGTCACCCGCCGCCTGATGCAGCAGGGACAGCGGCCGATCGGCATCGGCCTGTTCTTCTCGCTGGGCCATTCCACCGTGGTGGTGCTGGCCGGGCTGCTGGTGGTGCTGGCGCAGGGCTGGTTCCGCAGCCGGCTCGGCCTGCTCGCCGGATGGGGCGCACCCGTGGGGGCCACGGTGTCCGCCGGCTTCCTGCTGCTGATCGGCGGCTCCAACCTGCTGGTGCTGCTGGGCCTGCTTCGCCTGCGCCGGCGCCTGCGGCGCGGCGAGGCGGTGGACGATCCGTCCCTCGGCCCGACCGGCGGGCTGTCCCGGCTGCTGGCGCCCGTGATCCGACGCGTGGGCACCAGCCGCGGCATGTTCTGGCTCGGCCTGCTGTTCGGCCTCGGCTTCGATACCGCATCCGAGATCGGCGTACTGGGCCTTGCCGCGGTGGGTGCGGCGCACGGCGAGGCCGGCTGGGCCGTGATGGTGTTCCCGGCCCTGTTCACCGCCGGCATGGCGCTGATCGACACCGCCGACGGGGTGATGATGCTGGGTGCCTACGGCTGGGCGCTGTCGGAGCCGGGCCGCAAGCTCGGCTACAACATGGTCATCACCGCCGGTTCCGTGCTGGTGGCGCTGGTGATCGGAGCCGCGGAAGCGCTGGACCTGGTCGCCGTGCCGGGCCTCGGCACGCCGGCCTGGGCGCGTGCGGTCGACACCCACGGCGAGCTGGTCGGCTACGGCATGGTCGGCGGCTTCGCCCTGCTCTGGACCGGCTCCCTGCTCGGCTGGTTCCTGCGCGGCCGGATGCGCGCCGGACGCTGAGCCATCCAGCTGCATTCCGCCTTTTGCCGAGGGCGCAAGCAGGCTTCGACACCCATGACGTGGTCGCGACGATGCGAGCTCACGAGTTGCTCCGCACTGCAATCGGCAACCGCAGCCGCAGGATGGTGCGCCGCGACAACACCGGATCGTGTAGGTTCATGATGAAATAAGGTTTCTGTGCGGTTTGTAACGCTTCAACCAGTCTTCTAGCGTCCGAGCCGGATCATCAACGTGCTTCTGCACCGGAGGACGAGCGCGAAGACGCGGCTGGCCGGCCGCGAGATCATGATGAGCGCGAGGACGTTTCCACGAGGTGCTGCCATGCCGAGGAGGTCTGGTGGAACGCTTGCAGTCGATGCAGGTTATCGGCACCAACCAGCGCCTCGTCAGCGACGGGAGCCGTAGATGCAGCGGCTCAGTTACCTGACCAGGCGCGGCGCATCCCATCGGCTTGTGGAGTCGTGAGGGCCAACTTCGTTTGGAACGCCACGTGATGACGAGCCGGCAACATCGCTGTCCGTGCAGCGCAGCATTCCTGATTTGGCAACGGGAGATGCGCACCCGCCTCGTGGCATGAAGGCCCACGTCAGCTCATCGCAGCCGGTCCCGAACACGACAACACAGCCCGCCAAAGCTCAGGCATTCTCTGCGCGACAGGCCGAGCCGACCACGGCAACCAGATCGTCAGGCAACCCGGCTTAGCGCCACACGCAGGAGGCGCTGCCTGAATCTTCCTGACTTGGGAAACAACCAGTTCGTGCGAAAGGACTTCGTGCCCGCCGAGCAGAGGCTTGCAGCCGCCGCCGATCCGGACCGGCGCGATACAGCCTGTCCCGCACACGCATCGTACGGCCCGGTCGCCGCAGATTCGCCTGCCGCGTCGCACGCCGGACTGCCCCTGTTCCACTGCTCGCACCAGATAACGGCGCAGGTCTTGCGGGAAGTGGGCCGCCAGTCAACCCTTGCCGCTTGATTGGCAACTTCAGGTTGGATCAGCCGCTTCCTGCGACATCAAGTTGCTCTCGCTCGGCTCTCAGCTATCTTGAAGTTGTTGAACACGACGGACGGCTGAATGACCCATCTGGTCATTCCCGATCACATGCTTCGAGCGCCGCACTGGCATGCATCCCGTTTCACGATGCTCGAATGCTGCGCTGCCGCACCCGGAGCCTGAGGCAGATCGTCCGCATGCGGAACGTGTTTCGATCTCACTTGCGCAACATGGCTCGGCCTTTTAAACTCAGACTTATCGGCAGCCATCCTCGGGAACGTATTGTCTTGACCGCCGACGAAGCGAATCAAGGCTCCTTCGACAAGGAGGGCGCCCGCAAGTCGTGTCGCAGGCCATCGCGTCCGAGGTAGCACAGGTCGAGGGCATGACCTCGCGGCCCTGTGGCTGTCGATCCAGAAAACCGGGGAACACCAAGAATGATCAACGATGATGGCTGTCAGCAGACAGCACGGCCTACTGAAGTGCCACGACTTCCCGAACGCCGTCCCGCTTCCAGGAGCAGGCGGTACTTCCGCTGGACCGGCACCGCCTTGCCGGCCCTGCTGATAGGGCTTGCACCGCTTCATGCGGCGGTAGCCGGACCGGTCGGCAACCCTGCCGATTGCCCCTGGCTCAATCCGAGCCTGTCCATCCCGACCCGCGTCAACATGCTGCTCGCGAAGATGACCGTCGCGGACGAGATCGCGCTCGTGCAGGGCAACGGCACCAGCGAAAGCACGCCGCCGGCCGTGCCGTACGTGTTCTTCACCGCCGCCAACACCAAGCTCTGCATCCCGGGTATCGGCTACGAGGACGGACCGGCCGGCGTCGCCGACCTGCTCACCAACGTGACGCAGTTCCCCGCCGGCATCGCCGTGGCCGCGACCTTCTCCAAGAACGACGCCCTGCTCTACGGCATCACGCTGGGTGCGGAGCAGGCCGCCAAGGGTTCCGGCGCCGACCTCGGCCCCACCATCAACATCGATCGCGACCCGCGCTGGGGCCGCACCTTCGAGAGCCTGTCGGAGGATCCGGGCCTCACCGCCGGAATCGGCGCCGCCGAGATCAAGGGCATCCAGAGCCAGCGCGTCATGGCGCAGGTCAAGCACTTCGATGCCTACAACCAGGAAACCAACCGCAACACCCAGGCGGACGACGTCATCGCGTCCGAGCGCACCCTGCACGAGATCTACCAGCCCGGCTTCCGCGCCGCGATCAACGACGCCGGCTCCGGCTCGCTGATGTGCGCCTACTCGTCCGTCAACGGCTTCTATTCCTGTGAAAGCCGCTCGCTCCTGACCGGCGTGCTGCGCAACGAGCTCAACTTCAAGGGGCTCATCATGTCGGACTACGGCGCGATCCACGACGTCAGCGCCGCCACCGCCGGCACCGACTCCGAGCAGCCGGAGAACACCTATTTCGGCGCCCCGCTGCAGGCCGCCGTGCAGAACGGCTCCATCGCCCGTGCCGTGCTCAACTCCCAGGTCGAGCCGATCCTGTACGAGATGTTCCGGTTCGGCTTCTTCAACGATCCGCCGCCAGTCACCACCTCGGCCGTCGCGACCTCGCCCGACCACGTCGCCACCAGCAACGCGCTCGCCGAGGAAGGCAGCGTGCTGCTCAAGAACAAGGGCGGCCTGCTGCCGCTCGGCGCCGGCGCCGACATCGCCGTCATCGGCCCTGCCGCCTCGGCACAGGTGATCACCAGCGGCGGCGGCAGCGCCCACGTCATCCCGGGCCCGGTCGTCTCGCCGCTCGAGGGCATCCAGGCCGCGTCGACCGGCAGCGTCACCTACAGCCAGGGCCTGCCGACCGACGCGGAGCTCACGGCAATCCCGTCGAGCGCCCTGTCCACGCCGTACAGCTCCACCAACTACGGCGGCTCCTACAGCGCCACGCTGACCGCGCCGGAAACTGGCACCTACATCCTCGGCTTCACCAACCCCGGCAGCTACAACGTCGCCTCGCTGACCATCAACGGCACCACGCTGATCAACAACCCGGGCACGCCGCCGGTCTCCGAGTACTCGGCCGCGATCCAGCTCACCGCCGGCCAGACCTACAGCCTGACGCTGGGCGGCGCCGGTCCGACCAGCAACCTCGTCTGGGCGACGCCGTCCACGCTGCAGCCCTATCTCGCCTCGGCGGTCGCCGCCGCCCAGGCGGCCAAGAGGGTGATCGTGGTGGTCGGCGACGACACCGAATCGGAGGCCGCCGACCGTCCGAACCTGTCGCTCCCCTCGGCGCAGGACGCGCTGATCGAGGCGGTCGCCGCCGCCAACCCGCACACTGTCGTGGTGGTGCAGGCCGGCGCGCCGATCACCATGCCCTGGCTCGCCAGCGTCGACGGCGTGCTCGACACCTGGTACTCCGGCCAGACCGCCGGCACCGCGCTCGCCGACCTGCTCTACGGCAAGACCAACCCCGGCGGACACCTGCCGATCACCTTCCCGACCAGCCTCAGCGCGATCCCGACCGCGTCGGTCGCACAGTTCCCGGGGCAGAACAACACGGTCGAGTACTCCGAAGGCCTGCTGGTCGGCTACCGCTGGTATGACCAGAACAACGTCAAGCCGCTGTTCCCCTTCGGGTACGGGCTGTCCTACACGACCTTCCAGTATAGCGACCTCCAGGTCGAGAACCCGTCCGTCGACGGCGTGACGCCGGTGCACGTGAGCGTCACCGTCACCAACACCGGCAAGGTCGCGGGCAGCGACGCGGCGCAGCTCTACCTCGGCTATCCCGCCGCCGCCGGCGAGCCGCCGCGCAAGCTAGTCGACTTCCGTCGCGTGACCCTGTCGCCCGGCGAGTCGAAGCGGCTGAACTTCACCATCCGTCCGAGCGACGAGTGGTGGTGGAACAACAGCGGCTGGGACGAGACCACCGGCAACTACAAGGTCTGGGTCGGCGACAGCTCCGCCCTCGCCGACCTGACCGCGACCGGAAGCTACACGATGGATGCCGGCATCGGCGACCGCCACGTCACCGTTTCGGCGCCGCGCAGCTTCACCGCGGGCGCTTCCGGCACCGCGGTCGTCACGGTCACCGCCGGCGGCAGCCAGACGCTGGCCGACGTCAACCTTTCCCTCGCCGCCCCCGGCGGCTGGAAGGTGCAGCCGACGACCAGCACCGAGTTCGGCAACGTGCTGCCGGGCCAGACGCTCAGCGCCACGTTCCAGCTGACCCCGCCGGCAAACGCGGTCACGCGTGACGTCACGCTGTTCGGCACCGCCGACTTCGCGCCGAGCACCTGCGCCCAGGTGACCGACGCACAGGCGACCGACCCGGTGCAGCTCGCGCAGGCCGCGGCGACCGGTGCCGACGCGTGCAAGCCGGCGGTCCGGCACGGCGGCGTGCAGGCCCGCCTGCTGAAGTAGCGGCCCGGCGGCCTCCTCGGAGCCGTCCGGCAGATTCGGAAAACCCCGCCGCGATCAGCGGCGGGGTTTTCTTTTCAATGAACTCTCAGGCCGACATCGAGGGCCGCCCGCCCTCCTACGACGCTTCTCCGCGACGATCCGCGTCATCCCCTCCGTTCCGCCTCGACCGTGGCTGCGAACATCCGGTTCCAGGTCGGCGAGATCACCACCTCGTTGAGGCAGACATGTGGCGGCAGCGACGCCACGTAGCGGATCAGCCCGCCCAGGTCGTCTGGCTGCAGCATGCGCGCGCGCTGTTCCGTCGTCGCCTTGACCGGCCGCTGGTCGAGGATCGGCGTCGCCACTTCCGCCGGACAGATCACGCAGGACCTGATCCCGTTGACGCATTCCTCCGCGTTCAGCAGCTGGCTCATCACCAGCACCCCGTGCTTGGCCGCCGAGTAGGCCGCACCCGACACCGGCGCCGGGTGGCGCCCGGCCCAGCTCGCGGTGTGGATCAGCACCCCGTCCTGCTGCGCCCGCATCGCCGGCAGCACCGCGGTGACGCAGTAGAATGCCGACGACAAATTGGCGCCGATCACCTGGTCCACGCCCTCCGGGGTGAGCGACGACCAGCTCCGCGCCGGGATGTTGGCGCCGGCGTTGTTCACCAGCACGTCGATCCGCCCGAGCGTGTCCACGATCCACTGCGCGATCCCTGCCACCCGCGCCGCCTGCGTGACGTCGCCCGCCTGCACGTGCGCGGCCCCGCCTGCGTCCCGGATGCCGGTCGCGACCTGCAGGAGCGCATCCTCCCGTCGTCCGGTCAGCACCACAGTATAGCCATCCGCGGCCAACGCCCGCGCGCCGGCCTCGCCGATGCCGCTGCCCGCCCCCGTCACCCAGGCGATCCTGCGTCGTTCCGACAATGGCGTTCTCCCTCACGGCCTGGGATGTCGTCCTTTCCGCCACGCTAGGCCGCGGCCGTATTGATGGCGATCCCGGTGTTGGCGGATCCCGACCGGCCGGTGGACCCCGGTTGGGGCACCAAGCCGCTCATGCGTGAAACGCCGGTCGGAGGTCGGCACTGCATGGCTGACCAGCCGGACGCGCCCGGTCCGGCCGAGCCGGACGCACGGGTCGGTGTCCTCCGCCACCCGCGGGCGCTCGTCGCAAACCCTCGACTTCCAGGAACCGCCATCGACCACCAGCACCTGATCGGGTATCGGATCCAGGTGCCAGGATGCGCAACAGCCGCGTCGCCACCACGATGCCGGACCGGTCTTCCGGCGGTCAGGCGCCGGAAGCCCGTGTTCCGCCCGTCCCGATGACCGCGGTGCGGCTAGCGACCGTGGCCACCACCTCCGCCG
>CAXTOD010000095.1:0-9645 GCA_964245705.1 uncultured Acetobacteraceae bacterium | reverse complement strand
GCTGGGGATGGCGGGGCTGGTGGGGGCCGGGCGCACCGAGCTGGCGCGGCTGATCTTCGGCGCGGACCGGCGTGCGGGCGGCACGGTGACGCTGGAGGGCAGGCGGGTGACGCCGTCGCATCCCGCCCAGGCGCTCGATGCCGGAATCGCCTACCTGACCGAGGACCGCAAGGGGCTGGGGCTGTTCCTGGACATGTCGTGCGGCTCCAACATCAACATCGGGGTGATCGGGCCGGACAGCGGCGCCGGCGGGCGGCTGAACCTCGCCCGCGCCAAGGAGCGGGCGATGCGCGCGTTCGAGTCGTTCCGGGTGCGCGCGTCGAGCCCGCTGGTGCAGGTGGGCTCGCTGTCGGGTGGCAACCAGCAGAAGGTGCTGCTGGCCAGGCTGCTGGAAACCGGGCCCAAGGTGCTGATCCTGGACGAGCCGACGCGTGGCGTGGACGTGGGGGCGAAGTCGGAAATCTACCGCATCATCGACGAGCTGGCGCGGGGCGGGATCGGCGTGCTGCTGATCTCGTCCGACCTGCCGGAGATCGTGGGGATCTGCGACCGGGTGCTGGTGATGCGCGAGGGCGCCATCGCCGGCGAGGTGGGGGGAGACACCGGGGTGCCGATCAGCCAGGAGTCGGTGATGGTGCACGCCGCCGGCCTCGGCGCAGACAGCCTGGCGGCCTGAGGAGCACGCGCGCGATGCCAGACGACCAGCCGAACCCGGCGCCTCCGTCCGCGAACGCGGGCACGCCGCCCGCCGCCGCGCGGCCCAGCAACCGGGCGCAGTTCCGCGCCACGCTGCAGTCGCTCGGTATGCTGCCGGTGCTGATCGTGCTGGCGATCGGGTTCCAGTTCGCCGGCGGGCACCGGTTCCTCACGGTGCAGAACCTGTCGATCGTGGCGCAGCAGGCCTCGATCAACTGCGTGCTCGGCGCCGGCATGACGTTCGTGATCCTGACCGGCGGCATCGACCTGTCGGTGGGCTCGATCCTGGCGGCGTCGGCGATGGGGGCACTGATCGTGTCGCTGCTGCCTGGGATCAGCGGGCTGGCGATCCCGGTGTGTCTCGCGATCGGGGCGGCGATCGGGCTGCTGAACGGGGTGCTGATCGCGTTCGGGCGGCTGCCGCCGTTCATCGTCACGCTCGGCTCGCTGACCGCGGTGCGCGGCTTCGCCCGGCTGATGGGCGCCGACAACACGGTGTTCAACCCGCAGCTGAGCTATGCCTGGCTCGGCAACGACGGCATCCGGGTGCTGCCGGGCGTGGTGGTGCCGTGGCTGGCGATCGTGGCGGTGGTGGTGATCGTGGCATCCTGGTACGTGCTGCGACGCACCGTGTTGGGGGTCAGGATCTACGCGGTGGGCGGCAACGCGTCGGCCGCCCGGCTGGCCGGGATCAACGTGCCCAGCATCCTGCTGTTCGTGTATGGGCTGTCCGGGCTGCTGGCGGGGCTGGGCGGCGCGCTGTCTTCGGCCAGGCTATACGCGGCGAACGGGCTGCAGCTGGGGCAGAGCTACGAGCTGGACGCGATCGCGGCGGTGATCCTGGGCGGGACCTCGTTCGTGGGCGGCATCGGCTCGATCTGGGGCACGCTGATCGGCGCGTTGATCATCGCGGTGCTGAGCAACGGGCTGATCCTGGTCGGCGTGTCGGACATCTGGCAGTTCATCGTCAAGGGGCTGGTGATCATCGGCGCGGTGGCGCTCGATCGCTTCCGGCAGGGTAGCGGCGTGCGCACCTGAGCGGACCGGGCGCCCGGCGGGAACCGTCCCGGCCGCCTGGCGCACACTTCACGGGAAAAACGGGACGGTTCAGGGGGAAACAATCATGACCAAGACGACCGGCCACGCCAGCACGTGGTTTCTTCTGCGCAACGCGCTCCTGGCCGGGGCGGCCCTGCTGGCGGCGCCGGTGCTGGCGCAGGCCAAGCCGCTGGAAGCGATCGGCGTGACCATGGGGTCGCTCGGCAACCCGTACTTCGTGGCGCTGACCAAGGGCATCACCGACGCGGCGAACGCCGGCGGCGGGCATGTCAAGGTGATCGCGGTGTCGGCCGACTACGACCTCAACAAGCAGTTCACCCAGATCGACAACTTCATCGCGGCCGGCGTGAACCTGATCGTGCTGAACGCGGTGGACCCGAACGCCATCCTGCCGGCGATCAAGCGGGCACAGGCGGCGGGGATCGTGGTGGTGGCCGCCGACGTGTCGGCGGCCGGCGCCGACGCCACGGTGGAAACCGACAACACCGCGGCCGGCAACATGTCCTGCGCCTACCTGGGGCAGAAGCTCGGCGGCAAGGGCAACGTGGTGATCGAGAACGGGCCGCAGGTGTCGGCGGTGATCGACCGGGTGAAGGGCTGCAAGGCGGCGCTGGCGAGCTCGCCCGGGATCAGGATCCTGTCGTCCGACCAGGACGGCAAGGGCTCGCGCGACGGCGCGCTGTCGGTGATGCAGGGCTACCTGATCCGCTATCCCGACCTGAACGGTCTGTTCGCCATCAACGACCCGCAGGCGATCGGCTCGCAGCTGGCGGCCCAGCAGCAGCACCGCGACAACATCATCATCACCTCGGTGGACGGCGCGCCGGACATCGTGTCGGCGCTGAAGTCGAACGGGCTGATCGTGGCGTCGGCGTCGCAGGACCCGTACGGGATGGGGCAGCTGGCGGTGAAGGTGGGCAAGCAGATCATGGACGGGCACCCGCCGGCGCAGAAGGTGACGCTGATGCAGGCCAAGCTGGTGACCAAGGACAACGTCAACAGCTACGCCGGGTGGACCAGCCATTAGGCTCAGGACCCTTTACACGGCTCGACAGGGTGTGACTCTAAGGGTGTTGGAGGTGTCCGATGCCCGACGTTCTGCTGTTGCCCCGCGCCCACATGCGCCGGATCGAGCCGTTCTTCCCGACATCCCGCGGCCTGCGGCGGGTCGACGACCGCCGCGTGATCAGCGGGATCGTCTACGTGATCCGGCACGGCCTGCAGTGGAAGGACGCGCCGCACGGCTACGGCCCGCACAAGACGCTCTACAACCGGTTCGTCCGCTGGAGCCGGCTTGGCGTGTTCGATCGCATCTTTGGTGCCCTGGTGGCGCAGGGCGGCGTGCCTTTGCTCCTGATGATCGACAGCACGCACCTCAAGGCGCATCAAACCGCTGCAAGCCTCGCCAAAAAGGGGCTGCTGAACGCTGCATCGGACGCACCAAGGGTGGCCTGAACTCCAAGCTGCACACCGTTTGCGACGGACAAGGACGGCCAGTTCGCCTGTTGCTTACCGTTGGGCAGACCAGCGACCATGTCGGCGCGACCATGCTGCTTGCGGATCTGCCCAGGGCACGCGAACTGGTCGCCGACCGCGGCTACGACAGCCGCTCCTACCGTGATGCCTTGGCAGAGCGGGGCATCACGTCCTGCATCCCTTCCACCCAAAGCCGCAAGCAACCGTTCCCTTACGATCGGGCGCTCTACCGCCAGCGCCACCGCATCGAGAACGCTTTTAGCCGCCTCAAGGACTGGCGCCGCATCGCCACCCGCTACGACCGGTGCGCCCACACCTTCCACTCGGCCATCTGCATCGCAGCCATTGTCACCTTTTGGCTGCCATAGTGAGTCCTGAGCCTAGGCGCCCCACCCGGCGCCGGCCCGCTTCCCGGCGGGCCGGCCTGGGCCGCTAGTGCGGGAGGACGAGCCGGTAGATGGCGCCCGGCCCCTTGAGAAGCGCATAGAGCTCGCCGTTGCGGTCCTCGCCCATGCGGAAGTCGGACCGGGTGCCCTCGCCGATCGGCGACTGGTTCAGGGACGTGTAGGTGATCCCGTGATACTGCAACGGGATCGAGAACACTTCCATGGCCGTCGACAAGGGGGCGTTCGCGTTGATCGCGAACAGCTTGCCTTCGACGAACTCGGTGAACACGTAGATGCCGCGATACTGCGGCGCCAGCGAGCCCTGGTAGACGAAGCCGCTGCCGATGCCGCTTGCGACCGTTCCGCCGTCCCGCGCGTCGTCGCTGTGGTCGTACTCGGCGATCGGGTAGCTGAAGCCGTGGGCGGCGTCACCCGCCGGGATTGGGTAGTCGGAATAGTCGTTCTTGCCGCCGGGGCTTCCGGCGCCCGTGCCGGTGGCGAAGGTTCCTTCGCGCAGCTGCCAGCCGTAGTTGGCCCCCTTGGTCCCGAGATCGACCTCCTCGACTTGGTTCTGTCCGATGTCGTCGATGAACATCCGGTTCTGGCCGCCCAGCTCCCAGCTGAACTGCTGCGGGTTGCGCAGACCGTAGGCCCATACGAGGGGAGCCGCCGACGCCATGGCGCGGAACGGGTTGTCGGCGGGAATGGTGTACTTGGCGCCGCCCGATCCTGCGAGCGGGTTGATGCGCAGGATCTTGCCCAGCGGCGAGGTGATGGTCTGGCCGTTGTTGCGCGGATCGTTGCCGTCGCCGCCGTCGCCGAAGCCGATGTAGAGGTTGCCGTAGTCGGGCGAGCCGGGACGAGCATTGGGGTTGAAGCGGATGACTCCGCCGTTGTGGTTGGAGGCGAACTTGCCGACGCGCAGGACTTCGCGCCCCGTGCCTGCAAAGGTGGTCGCGAACGGGTTGCTCGCGGTCCACTCGCGGATCACCTGGTGATGGTCCGCGTCGTCATTGGCAAGGAAGTCGGGCACCCCGCTCGAACGGTCCGCGCTGTAGGCGGTATAGAACTTGCCGTAGCCCGGCCTCGACGGATCGCCGGCGAAGTTCGGGTGGAACGCGACGCCGACCAGCCCTTCCTCTCCGGTGGGAGAGATGATCGAAAGCCCCTTCGTGCGCAGGTCCAGATACGGAGTCACCTGCAATCCGTTCGCGCTGATCCGGTAGATGATCCCGACCATGTCGATCGTGAACAGGTCCGTTGTGTTGTCGGGCGCCTGTATCAGGAATTGGACTCGTGCCGCACTTCCGTCGGCGTGCTTGGGAAGCGTGACGAAATCCTGAAGTTCGATCACGGCGCCGGACGGTGCGGCCTTGGGAAGCAACGGCTCCGGAAGGGGAGCGGGTGCTGCGGAAGCGAGACGGTTGCCGGAAAGCAGAGCAACAAGGGCAGCTGCCGTCATTGACGCAGAACGGATCGGGTTCATTGTTTTCCTCCTCAGACCGCTTGAACCTGTTCCTTCAGGCCGTTCTTTGACAAGTCACATGTCGTGTGTTGCGATCTGCAGGCCTTTCATCTGGTGGCGCCCATCCCCGTGCGTCGTCTGCGGATTGGATTGAGGGACTCGACTGAGCCATCACCGGCGGCAGGATCATCGACGTTCAAGTCGCCTGCGCCGGAGGCAGCATGCGTCCAGCCGCTCGATCCCGACAACGTGTGGTCGATCACGCTGATCTCGATGAACGGAAAACGCTTCCCGTGTCCTGCAGAATCTGATCGACAGACCGAGCGGCCACGGGCGCCAGCAGCGATTCTACTCCGCACGCTGTCAACATTGGGCTGTTGCCTCACAGGTTGCCGAAGCCACGTGATCCTGCAATTCTGGAAGATCTCGTGGCGTCCTGCAGCACCTGTGGGTGCCTGACGATCGCCTCGCTCCGCGTGCGGAACGCGATTGTGACCTGCCAGCGTATCAAGCGCTTCCGGCATCCGGAACAAAGATGCCTAGTCGGTCGGGCGCAGGAGGCGGTCGGGGCGGAAGGAGGCGAGCCAGGCGGCGGGACCGGAGCCGGGCCGCGCGATGTCGCGGGACGCGAGCACCAGCGCGACACGGCCCTGCAGGTTCCACAGCGGCAGCAGCCCGACCCCGCCTTGCGAAACCGGCACACGGCTGTCGGCGGAGTTGTCGCGGTTGTCGCCCATGACGAACAGGTGGCCGGATGGCACCAGCACCTCCGGCGTGTCGTCCAGCGGGCCGTCAGCCCAGCGCTTCAGGATCGGATGCACCCGGCCACCGGGCAGCGTCTCGTCGTAGCGCTCGGCCGACGCCTCGGTGCCGTCGGCCATCTCCTCAGCGCCGGCGCCCCGGTCGCGCCAGTCGACCTCCTGCCCGTTCAGCCATAGCCGGCCCCGGTGCATCCGGACGCGGTCGCCCGGCAGGCCGATCACCCGCTTGACCCAGGTGACGCCGGGCTCGGCCGGGCCGCGGAACACCACGATGTCGCCGCGACGCGGCAGCGTGCCCAGCAGGCGGCCGCCGCGCTGGCCGAGCCGGTCGCCGAATGGCAGGGAGGCGGTGCTGTAGCCGTAGGCGAACGGCTCGGTCAGCATGCGGTCGCCGATCAGCAGGGTGGGCTGCATCGAGCCGGACACCACGCTGAACGACGCTGCCAGCCCGGTGCGCGCCAGGCAGACCAGGAGCAGGGTCAGGACGATCTCGACGGCAGGGCGGCGCCATCCCGGGCGTTGCATCGTTCTTTCTTCGACTCGTTCCGGCTTGATCATCCGCTCGCAGGCTAGGCCGGGCCAGTTAACAAAGCGTCAGGCCAGGGCTCTGCCCTGGACCCGCTCAAGGCGGAGCCTTGAGAATCCAGGGTTGCTTGAGGCGTGCATCCGGAGCTGCGATGCTGGGCGCACAAGGGATGGGGTTCCCCTTCAACCGCCCGTCGTGGGCTGATGACTCCTGGCCGATCCGGACCCCTGGGTCCGTCCGAAGGAGTGCGTCCATGATGAGTTTGATGACCTACGCGCTGATCGCGCTGGGGGGTGCTGTCGGCAGCGTGGCCCGCGCCTGGATCGGCACGGCGCTGGTTGCCCTGACCGGGCCGGCGTTTCCGTGGGGCACGATTGCCATCAACGTGCTCGGCTCGTTCGTGATCGGGTTCTTCGGCACCCTGACCGCGACCGACGGGCGCTTCGCCGCGTCGTTCGACGCGCGGGCCTTCGTGATGGTCGGCATCTGCGGCGGCTTCACCACCTTCTCCTCGTTCAGCCTGCAGACGCTGGAACTGCTGCGCGACCACCGCGCCGGGCCGGCGCTGGGCAACGTCCTGCTGTCGGTGCTGTTGTGCCTGGCGGGCGTGGCGGCGGGATACTCGCTGGCGCTGTCGGCCCGCACCTCGCGGCTGGCGGCCGCTGCCGGCGTGCCGGGCAGCACGCTGGTGGCGCTGCACCGGCCGGAGGCGGCCGAAGGGATGCTTGCGGCAGCCAGGCAGGTGACGGCGCGCGAGGGCGGTCGGACCACGGTGCTGGTGATCGACGACCCGGCGCTGGCCGAGCTCCAGCCGACCGAGGAGGTGCTGACCGCCGAGCGCCGGCGGGAGATGGCCGTCCGGCGCACCAGGTGGGCCGCCGGCATGCGGTCGAGGCTCGACCACTGGGTGGCGGAGCAACGGCAGGCCGGGCACCCGGCGCGCTGGATTGAGATACGCGGCGACGGCGTCGCCGCGGTGCTCGAGCACGGACAGGAGGCGCATCTGCTGCTGCTGGAGCAGAAGCGGGACGATCCGGGCATGCGGGCGCGGATCCACGCGGCGCTGGCCCGGGCGGGACGTCCGGTGCTTCTGGTGCCGTCCGGGCACGATGGCCGCTTCGGGCGTGTGGTCGCGGTGGCGTGGCAGCCGGAGGGCCAGGCGAAGCAGGCCGTGCGCACGGCGATGCCGCTGCTGTCGCAGGCGGAGCAAGTGGCGGTGCTGCAGGTCGGAGCCGCCGGGACGGTGCCGGACCTGCCGAGACTGTTCGACGGGCTGCCGGCGCAGCGGGTCGTGGCGGAACGACGAGGCGGGGAGCTGGGACCTCAGCTCCTGGCGATGGCGCACGAGGCGGAGGCCGACCTGCTGGTGATGGGCAGCGACGGCCACGGCAGGCTGCGGGAAATGCTGTTCGACGGGGTGACCGAAAGCCTGCTCCGGATCGCGGACCTGCCGGTGCTGATCCAGCACGGAAAGGCCTGAGCTCCAGCCCCGGTCCAGGCCGCCGGGCGCGCTGCACGGCGGACCGGGGAACTCCATCGTGCAGGCGATCGATTCAGCCACGACCGGCACAGGAACGACGCGATGCCCCCAGCCTGGCTGCAAACCCTGGCCGCGATCTACGTGCCCCTGGCGATCACCGGCGCGCTGCTGGTGCTGGCCGACATCTTCATCCTGGGCCGGCACCAGCACATGGCAATCATGGAGGCGGTCTGGCCGCTGACCATGCTCTACTGGGGGCCGGCCGGGCTGCTGTTCTACGTCTGGTTTGGACGTGGCATGGCGCGGCATCGCGAGGGGCATGGCGGCCATCACGGCTCCGGCGGCGACAGGCCGATGTGGCAGGCGACGTTCAACGGCTCCACGCATTGCGGCGCGGGCTGCGCCCTGGGCGACTTTCTCGGCGACTGGATCGCGTTCGCGATCGGCTTCACCCTGTTCGGCTCGGAGCTGGGCGGGAAATACCTGCTCGCCTTCGCGCTCGCCTACCTGTTCGGCATCGTGTTCCAGTTCTTCTCCGTGGCGCCGATGAAGGGGCTGGGCATGCGCGACGGGCTGGTGGCGGCGGTGAAGGTCGATACGCTGTCGCTGCTGGCCTACGAGGTCGGCATGTTCGCCTGGATGGGGTTCCGCGCCTGGCTCTACCCCGGCCTGCCGCCGACCACGTGGAGCTACTGGCTGCTGATGCAGGTGGCGATGGTGCTGGGCTTCGCCACGACCTATCCGGTGAACTGGTGGCTGATCCACCGCGGCACCAAGGAGAAGATGTAGCCGATGATCCGGTCCAGGCCGGACGGGCGCCCGCATCGGATCGGACCCGGCTGATCGGGTCCTGACCCTGGAGGCGCCCGGACGTCCCTCCTCCGCCAACCTGTCAGACTGCTTGCCCGGACGCGCGTTTCGCCTATGCTCGGATCCGGCGCGGAAACCGGCGACAGACCGGTTGCAACGCCAGGGAGAACCGGCTTGCTCGCGGCGGACAACATCGCGAAATCATTCGGCGGCGTGCGCGTGCTGCACGGGATCGACCTGGCCGCAGCACCCGGCGAATTGCGCGCGATCCTGGGCGAGAACGGGGCCGGCAAGTCCACCCTGATGAAGATCCTGGCCGGCCACGAGCAGCCGGACGAGGGGCGTATCCTGCTGGGCGGTGCGGTGGTCCGGTTCTCCGGCCCGTCCGACGCGGAGCGGCAGGGGGTGGTGCTGGTGCCGCAGGAGCAGCTGCTCGCAGGGCAGCTCACGGTGGCGGAGAACCTGTTCCTCGGCCGCGAGGTCCGGCGGGGGCCGTTCCTCGACCGGGTGGCGATGCGGCGGATCGCGGCGGAGCGCCTGGCGGCGCTCGGCTGCACGGCGTCGCCGGACGCGACGGTGGGCCGATTGTCCATCGCCGAGCGGCAGATGGTGCAGATCGCCCGCGCCCTGATGGTGCCGCACCGTGTGGTGATCTTCGACGAGCCGACCGCGGTGCTGACGCCGCACGAGGTCGAGGCGCTGTTCCGGGTGCTGGAGGGGCTGAAAGCGCGCGGGGTGGCGATGCTCTACATCTCGCACCGGCTGGCCGAGGTGGAGGCGGTTGCCGACAGCGTTTCCGTGCTGCGCGACGGTCGGCACGTGGCGTCGCGCCCGGCGGCAGGCCTGAGCCAGCACGAGATGGCGCGGCTGATGGTGGGGCGCGACATGTCGACGCTGTTTCCCGCGCGGCCGCCGGCGCCGTCCGCCGCGCCGGCGCTGGCGGTCACCGAGGCGACAGTGCCGGGCTTCGTCGAGCGGGCCAGCTT
>CAXTOD010000094.1:1566-9854 GCA_964245705.1 uncultured Acetobacteraceae bacterium | reverse complement strand
CCGGACCTGCGGCGCCACGGGCGGCGGCGCCTGGCACGGCGCGTCGGGATCGAACGCCGCGTCCGGATCATGCCAGCAGGCGTCGGAACCGCGGCTCCGGCGGCGGGGCCGCACCGAAACCTGGTAGGAGGCGAGCCGTATCGGCGCGGCATAGCCGGCATCCGGTGCATAGCCGCTTCCGCCGCCGGACGCGTAGGCTGCGAGCGGCCCGGTCATCGCGATCTCGGTGCCGAGATGCGGCGCGATCGCAGCGACGTAGTCCACCGTCTCGTTCGGCAGCGGCCGGCCTTGCGACAGGTAGTCGTCCAGCCGCTGCGGCCCCGCGTTGTAGGCGGCCAGGAAGGCCGGCGCGCCGTATTTCTGGAACATCTGGCTGATATAGGCGGTGCCGGCCATGATGTTGTCGTGCGGCTCGAACGGGTCGCTGCCTAGGCTGTACTGCGCCTGGAGGTCGGCATAGGTCGCCGGCATCAGCTGCATCAGCCCCATGGCCCCGGCACCCGAGGTGATCGGCTCGCCGTTGCGGTACTCGTGGCCGCCGGATTCCTGGTGCATCACCGCCCGGATCCAGGCCTGCGGCACGCTGAACCGGTCCGCCGCCTGGCGGATATAGGGTCGCCACGGGTCTTCCGGCGGCCCCGGCTCGGGATAGGTCATGCTGCCGGTGCCGTAGCCGGTCCGCGCATACCGCTCGCCGCCGCCGCACGCCGCCAGCAGGCACAGCAGCGGCAGCATCCAGGACAGGCGCAGCAGGACACGGGGGACGTGCGCTCGGGGCATGACCGCCTGATCGTGACCAGGGCCGGGCGCCCGATCAACCGGAGCGTGTGGCCGACTGCCGAATCCTGGGTTTCCGTGCCGATATGCCACAAGGGCGGACGCCGCTGGACCTGCCCGGGTGCGGCCGATAGCGTTCCGGCGGACCGGGGTGCCTGATGTGAAACGCCTGCTGATCGCTGCCGTGCTGGCCGTCGCCGTTCCGTTCGGAGCCTTTGCCGCGCCGCTCACGACGCAGCAGAGCCAGGCGATCGACGACGCCGTGCGCGAATGGCTGTCCCGAACCGGCGCACCGTCCGTGTCGGTGGCGGTGGTGCGGGACGGGGCGCTCGCCTACGCCCGCGCCTACGGCAGCGCCCGGCTCCATCCGCGTCGCCCCGCCACCACCCACACCCGCTACGCGGTCGACAGCGTGTCCAAGGCCTTCACCGCTGCCGCGGTGCTGCTGCTGCAGCAGGACGGCAGGCTCCGGCTGGACGACCCGGTGGCGAGGTACCTCCCTGGCCTGGCGGAGGCCGGCGCCGTCACGATCCGCCAGCTGCTCAGCCACACCGCCGGGTATCGCGACTACTGGCCGCAGGACTACGTGCCGGCCGAGATGACACGGCCAACCAGCCTTGACGCGCTGATGGCAGAATGGGGCACCAGGCCGCTCGACTTCCCGCCCGGCACCGACTGGCAGTACTCCAATACCGGCTACGCCGTCGCCGGCGCGATCGTGCAGAAGGTGGTGGGGCGGCCGCTGCTCCAGGTCCTGCAGGACCGCATCTTCGGCCCGCTGCACATGCGGCGGGTGACGGAGGACGACACCGCGCCGCTTGCAGCACCCGATGCCGAGGCGGTCACCCGCTACGCCCTGGGGCCACTGCGTCCTGCCGCCAAGGAGGGTGCGGGCTGGCTGTTCGGCGCCAGCGAGCTGGCGATGGACCCGTCCACTCTGGCGCTGTGGGACGTCAGCCTGATGGACCGCTCGCTGCTGGCGCCCGCCTCCTACGACGAGATGACCAGGCCGGTGATCCTCCGCAACGGCCGCGACACCCGCTACGGCCTGGGGCTGGAGCTGTCCGATGCGGACGGCAGGCGGGAATGGAGTCACGACGGCGCCGGCTCCGGGTTTCTCGCCGCCAACGCGGTGTGGCCGGACGACAAGGTGGCGGTGGTGGCGCTGACCAACAACGACTGGGCGAGCCCCGGCGCGGTGGTGGATCGGATTGCCTTCGTGGTGCTGGCGCCGACGACGGCGGAAGCGCGCGCCCGCGCCGTGTTCGATGGCTTCCGTCGCGGCACGGTCGACCGCAGCCTGTTCACCGCCAACGGCAACGCCTACCTCACCCCGGCGGTGCTGGCCGACCAGAAGCGCGGCCTGGCCGGCCTCGGCGCGATCCGGCTGTTCCGGCTCGACCGCGACTCGATGCGCGGCGGCATGCGGACCCGGACCTGGACCGTTACCGCCAGCCGCCGCATCCTGCGCGTGGTGGAGCGCAGCTACCCGGACGGCGGAATCGAGCAGTTCATGGTCATGTCCCCCGAATGAACGTCGTTCACAGCAGGCACAGCGCCAGCAGCTCGCGGCGCAGCTTCAACGGCAGCTCGTCGCCGGTGGCCGGGTTGCCGCCCAGGTCCGCCGGCGTGTCGGCCTCGGTCAGGTAGCGCCAACCCTGGAACGCCCGCACCGTGCGCGGCACCACCGCCACCACCGGTCCGTCCAGCACCACCCCGGTGCAGGGGGTGCCGTCGTCGCGGCAATCCTGCACGATGTCGTGGATCGACTGCCGGCACAGCAGCAGCCCGGCGGTCACCCAGTAGATCGAGCCGCCGGCCAGCAGCTCCTCCGACCGGCGCGGGAAGTTGCGCGTGCGGAAGAACGGCCTTCCGCCATGCGCGCCGGTTTCCAGCGACCGCGCCAGCTGGCGCTCCGACAACACGTCTGGCGTGGCGACGCCGACCGCGAGCTTGATCAGGTTCAGCGGCACCGGGCGCCTACCAGGGCACGACCGTGTTCTCGTGCGTGACGAACGCCGCGCCCGTCTGCCCGCGACGCGCTTCCAGCATGTCGGCAATGCCGCGGGTGCTGGTGTCGACGTCGAGCGGCGCCTCGGGGCCGCTCATGTCGGTCAGCACCCAGCCGGGGTCGACCGCGAGGTAGCAGATCCCGCTGTCGCGCTTCCTTGCCGCCAGCGAGCGCAGCATGGTGTTCAGCGCCGCCTTGCTGGCCCGGTACGCTTCCAGGCCACCGCTCTCGTTGTTCGCCACGCTGCCGAGCCCGGACGTCATCACCGCCACCGTACCGCCCGGCGGCACCAGCTCGCCCAGCCGCTCCACCACCCGGATCGGCCCGTAGGCGTTGGAGCGCAGCACGTGCATGAACGCCTCGTCCGGCATCTCGCCGATCGGCTGCGCCGGGTTGTGCGTCACGCCGGCGTTGACGAACAGCAGGTCGAGCCGCGTGCCGGACAGCCGCTCCGCCAGCGCGGCGATCTGCTCCGGCCGGGTGACGTCCAGCGTCTCGATCGTGAGCCGGTCGCCGGCCTCCGCCGCCAGAGCGTCGAGCGCTTCCGAGGGGCCCCGCGCGGTGGCGATTACCCGCCAGCCGCGTTCGAGATGCCGCCGCACCAGGCCGAGACCTAGCCCGCGCGACGCGCCGGCGATCAGGACGGTGGATGTTCCGGACGACGTCATGTCCACTCCTTGCAATGCCTCGGAGCCTTCAGCTCGCTCTTCAGGATAGTATCCGGGGGTCGGCTCATGTCGACCTGTGATGCCATGATGACGGGTCACGATGACCAGCCTTGGTCTTCCGGACGGGGCAGGACGGCATACAGGGAGCAGGCCGGCCGTCGGTCCTCATCGCACCAGCGCGCCAAGCAGCGCCTCGAGTCGCAGCCGTCCCGCCTGGGTCGCCGCGAGGCGGTCGTCGTTCCAGCGGAGGTAGTCGGCCTCGACCGCCGCCTCTAGGATTGCCGGCTCCAGCGCGTCCAACAGCGCCGTGCCGGTGCGCGCGGCGAAGCGGCCGGCGTCGATCCCCTCGGACAGCCGCAGGCCCATCAGCAGCATCTCGCGCGCCGGCTCGGGTGCCACCAGCCTGGTCTCCTCCGTCGTGCCGTGGCCGATCCGCTCCACCCGCTCGGCCCAGGGCTCCGGCGCGCGATGCCGGCGCGTGGCGAAGATGGCCGGCGGTCCGTCCGGGCCGTCCGGCCGGGTGATGCGGCCGTGCGCGCCCGGGCCGATGCCGAGGTAGTCGCCGTAGCGCCAGTAGGCCAGGTTGTGCCGGCTTTCGGAGCCGGGAACGGCATAGTTCGACACCTCGTAGGCCAGCAGCCCGTGTTCCGCCGCGACGGCGGCGGTTTCCTCATACAGGGCGGCACCCAGCTCCTCGTCCGGCATTGCCAGGAGGCCCTGCCGGTGCAGCGCCTCGAAGCGGGTGCCGGGCTCGATCGTCAGCTGGTAGAGCGACAGGTGGTCGGCCGCCAGCGCCAGCGCCCGGTCCAGCTCCGCCCGCCAGGCCGGCAGGTCCTGCCCCGGGCGCGCGTAGATCAGGTCGAACGAGATGCGCGGGAAGACGCCGCGCGCCAGCTCCAGCGCCGCCACCGCCTCGGCGGCGGAATGCGCCCGGCCGAGCAGGCGCAGCGCCTCGTCCTCCAGGCTCTGCACGCCGAGCGAGACGCGGTTCACCCCGGCGGCACGGAACGCATGCAGCCGGCCGACCTCGACGCTGGTCGGGTTGGCTTCCAGGGTGATCTCCAGGTCGGGCAGGGGACGGAACAGGCGGTGGGCGTCCGCGATCAGGTCGGCCACCGTGTCCGGCGCCATCAGACTTGGCGTGCCGCCGCCGAAGAAGATCGAGGCCAGCGGCCGGGAGCCGAGCCGTGCGGCTTCGGTGGCGAGCTCTGTGCGCAGGGCGCGGGCGAAGCGGGCCTGCGGGACCTGGTCGCGGACATGGCTGTTGAAGTCGCAGTACGGGCACTTGGCGAGGCAGAATGGCCAGTGGATGTACAAGGCAAGGCCAGGGCGCTGCCCATCGATCCGCTTCGCGGCTCGATTCGCCAAGGGCTCGGCCCTTGGAACCAGGTTGTTGAGCATAGGAGGCTAGATGGCGACGCGGACGCCGAGTTCGACCACGCGATCGGACGGGATGCGGAAGAATTCGATCGCCGGCACGGCGTTGCGCGCCATCAGCAGGAACAGGGAGATGCGCCACAACCGCATCTTGGGGATCGTGCTGCGCACCAGCACCTCGCGGTTGACGAAGTAGGAGGCCTGCATCGGGTCGAAGTCGACACCGCGCGCCCGCAAGCCCTCCAGGGCGCGCGGCAGGTTCGGGCTTTCCATGAAGCCGTAGCGCAGCGTGACGCGGTGCATGCCCGGCGCCAGCTCCTCGACCAGCATGCGCCCACCCGGGTCGGCTTCCGGCTGGTCCAGGTTCTGCGCGGTGACGAACAGCACCCGCTCGTGCAGCACCTTGTTGTGCTTGAGGTTGTGCAGCAGGCAGGCCGGCACGTACTCGGCGTTGGCGGTCAGGAAGATGGCGATCCCCGGCACGCGCAGCGTCCGCGACTGCGGCAGCCGCGCCAGAAACGAGGCGAGCGGCATGCTGTCCTGCTTCCAGCGCGACAGGATCAGGTTGCGGCCCGTTTTCCAGGTGGTCATCAGCGTGGTCAGCACCACGCTGAGCAGCAGCGGCACCCAGCCGCCCTGCGGGATCTTGAGCGCGTTGGCGGCGAAGAAGGTGCCGTCGATCAGGAAGAAGGTGCCGAACGTGCCGAGCGCCGCGAATCGTGACCACTTGTACACGCGCCGGAACACCACGGCCGCCAGCACGCAGGTGCACATGAAGGTGCCGGTGACCGCGATGCCGTAGGCCGAGGTCAGCGCCGCCGAGGAGCGGAACGACAGCACCAGCAGCACCACGCCCACCGCCAGCGCCCGGTTGACCTGCGGCACGTAGATCTGGCCTTCCTCGTCGGCGTTGGTGTGCAGCACGCGCAGGCGCGGGAAGTAGCCGAGCTGCACCATCTGGCGCGAGATCGAGAAGGCGCCGGTAATCATCGCCTGGCTGGCGATCACGGTGGCACAGGTTGCCAGGACCACCATCGGCACCTGCAGCCAGGACGGGCACAGCAGGAAGAACGGGTTCTTGATCGCCGCCGGGTGCTCGATGATCAAGGCACCCTGGCCGAGGTAGTTCAGCGCCAGCGCCGGCAGCACGAAGCCGAGCCAGGCGACCCGGATCGGCTTGCGGCCGAAATGTCCCATGTCGGCGTAGAGCGCTTCCGCGCCGGTGACCGCCAGCACCACCGCGCCGAGCGCAATGAACGCGATCCAGCCATGGTCCCAGATGAAGATCACCGCATGGTAGGGCAGCAGCGCGTGCAGCACGAACGGGTGCTGCGCCACCTCGACCGCGCCCAGCACGCCGATCGAGCCGAACCAGAGCAGCATTACGGGGCCGAAGATCCGTCCGACGCTGCCGGTGCCGCGCCACTGCATGCCGAACAGCGCCACGATCACCACGATCGACGCCGGCAGCACCACGTCGGCCGCACTCGGGATGCTGACCTCGATCCCTTCCACCGCCGACAGCACCGAGACCGCGGGCGTGATGGTGCCGTCGCCGAAGAACAGGCAGGCGCCGATGATGCCGACCAGCCCGAGTACCGCACGCAGCCTGCGATCGGGCGCCACGCGCTGCGCCAGCGCCATCAGCGACAGGATGCCGCCCTCGCCGTTGTTGTCGGCGCGCATGATCAGCGTGATGTACTTGACGGTCACGACCAGGACCAGAGACCAGAAGATCAGGCTCTCGATCCCGAGCACCTCCCATGGGGTCGGAGCGGCGTGGTCGCTGATGATGTTGATGGTGGCGCTCAGCGCGTAGAGCGGGCTGGTGCCGATGTCGCCGTAGACAACGCCGAGCACCGCCATGACGGAGGCGATCGTCACCCCCCGGTTGCGGATCGTGCCGTGGCCGCCGCCGGGTGCGGGCTCGGTGGCGACCTCGGACAGGTTGCCGCCGAACAGCCCGGGGCCGGATGTTCCGGCGATGTCACTCATCCAGCCATGCTCCGGCACCGAGGGCAACGCAGTCTGGAGCCCGACGCTGCCCCATACGACCTAGTTCCGCGCCCGTGCAAGCGACTGTGCAAGCGGCTCCGGCGCCGGCCTGCCGCCGAAGATCGCGGTGCCGATCCGCACCGAGGTGGCGCCGCAGGCGATCGCCTGCTCGAAGTCGCCCGACATGCCCATGGACAGCCGGGACAGCCCGTGCGCCGCGGCCATGGCCGCCAGGCGCCGGAAGAACGGCACCGGATCGGCCTCAACCGGCGGGATCGCCATCAGACCGACCAGCCGCTCGCCGAACCGCTGGCGGCAGACGCCAATGAAGCGGTCCGCCTGGTCCGGCAGCACGCCGGCCTTCTGCGGCTCGGCCCCGATGTTGACCTGCACCAGCAGCTCCGGCAGCCGTCCCGCCTTCTGCGCCGCGTCGTCCAGCGCGTCGGCCAGGCGCATCCGGTCCAGCGTCTCGATCACGTCGGCGAGGCCGACGGCGTCGGCCGCCTTGTTGGTCTGCAGCGGCCCGATCAGGTGCAGCCGCAGCCCGGGCCAGCGCGGCCGCAGCTCCGGGAACTTGGAGCGCGCTTCCTGCACCCGGTTCTCGCCGAACGCGTCCTGGCCGGCGGCCAACGCCGCGGCGACCGCTCCGCCGGGATGGGTCTTGGACACCGCGACCAGGGCGACCTCGCCCGCCGCACGGTCGGCGCGCTCGGCCGCCCGGGCGATCCGCTGCCGGATCCGCGCGAGGCTGGCTGCGATCGGATGGACAAGGGTGTCGCCCGCCTCCCCGACATCCGGCCGCGTTTCCTCGTCCGGCTCGGGAATGGTCATGCGGCGCACGCTCCCGCGGCGCCGCGTGCCGGTCAAGCCGCCTCGAACTCGAACACCAGCTCCCGGGCCCGGACCCGCTCGTTGCGCGTCAGCCTTTGCCGCTGCCAGGTGGAGGTGGCGCCGTCGGCGTCCCCCACCACGCAGTCCGGCTCGCTTCCGCCCAGCCAGCCGTCGCCGCTGCTGGTGCGGGTGAGGGCGGCGATCTCGGGGATCAGCAGCTGGCGCAGGCGGGGGCTGCGCGCGTCGAACCAGAGCAGGCAGATGCGGTCCCAGCCGTCGAACGCGGCCTCGAGCCCGTGCAGCCAGCTCGACGCCATCCGGCTGCCGGCGCGCCACGCGTCCAGCAGGGGAAGCGGGTTGGACAGCATCGCGCCGATCTCCGGCAGCAGCAGCGCGCACTGGCGGATGCAGCCGTCGGCGGCGGTCATGATCCGGCCCAGCAGGACCGCGTCGATGCCGCCGCGGCTGAACTGTTCCTCCGCCAGGGAGCCGCGGAGCTTCTGGACCAGGGACAGCAGGCGGCCCCAGCGGCCGGTCTCGTTGCGTCCGATCTCCCCGGAGATCCGGAACGGCGGCTGCGCCCCGGACGCCTGGCCCGCACCGACGGCAATGGAGGCGTAGTGCACCGA
>CAXTOD010000094.1:0-1556 GCA_964245705.1 uncultured Acetobacteraceae bacterium | reverse complement strand
GCGCCCCGCGGGGGGCGCCCCCCCCCGGGCCCCGCCGCCAGCGTGTTGAAGCCGTCGCGGTCCATGCAGCCCATCGCGTCCTCCGGACGGTTGAAGCCGCCCTGCCGCGCCAGCGACATCAGCAGCTGCGCGCGCAGCCGCAGGGCGGCGATGTCGAGCGCGTCCTGCGCCTGGCGTGCCGCGTCGGCGGCCTCCTGGCCGGCATGGCCGTCCAGCGCCACCAGGCGCGCCGCCTGGCGCACGTCGGCCGGACCGATGCTGTCCAGCCCGGACAGACGGCCGACCAGCAGCGTGTCGTGCAGGTTGGGGGCGGCGAAGCCGGCGACCACGCTCCACGCCGCGACATAGACCCCGCGCCCGCCGGACGGGTTCGGCAGCACGAACTCCAGGCCGTGCGGGCCGGAGCGGAGCCGGACCGCGCCCAGCATCGGCGCGAGAAAGGGAAGATGCACCCCGGCATCGGGCTTCTGTTCCAGCCGGCGCCCGCCCGGCAGCGCGGCCCGCGCCGAAAGGGGGGCATGGACGGGCCAGGGCAGCCTGGCCTGGAACGACGTCGCCTGCTGCAGAGCGCCCATGGATCTTCCGCCTCTTGCCTGTCCGCTGCCGCATCGAGCCGCATCACGGTTCCGGATCGAGACTGGCCGAAGACGATAAACAAATCGTGAATTGTCGTGTCACCCGAGGCCGAGGACCTGGATCGCCTTCTCGCTTCCGACCAGCAGTTCGGTCACGCGCATCCGGTCGGCGCGCGTCATGCCGCTCTTGCTGCCGTTGCGCGCGTATCGCGCCGCAGCCTGTTCAAGCAGGCGGTCGTATTCTTCCGCGTCCCCGAGCCGCGACGCGGCCAGGGCGAAGGCGCGCAACTGCCGCGCTTCCGCCTCGATCGCCAGCACCGAGTCCGTGGACATGACCTGGGGCACCGGCCCCGCCGGCACCTGGTCGAGCTCGACCAGCCGCGCCTGCAGCGCGTGCTCGAACACCGTGCGGTTCTCGGCCGCCAGCGACTGCCGCAGCCGGGCCACGCGCCGCTGTTCCTCGGCCGGCCGGTTTTCCAGCCGGCGAAGCTCCTCCACCCGGTCGATCAGGTGGAGGCGACTCGACAGCGCGGCGGCATCGAGCTGCTCCGCCGCCTGGCCCGGCTGCGGCGCTTCCCTCCGCCCGAGCACCTCCTCGATGGCGTGGTCCAGGCCGCCCTGCAGCGTGGTGCAGAAGCGGCTGCCGCGGGCCAGGCTGAGGGCGAGCCGCGCCACCTGGTCCGGCGCCCCCGCGTCGAACAGCAGCCGCAGCATGATGCCCCAGCCGAGCGGCCCGACTCGCATGGCTTCCGACAGCAGCGCCGTCAGCGCCGGCTCGCAGCCGGGGTGCTCGCGCGGCGGCACGGTCCGGATCGCGACGGCCTGCTCCAGCACCAGCCGAAGCACCGGGATGAGCGGCATGACCATCGGCACCGTCAGGCCGTTCTGCTTCTGCCAGTCCGGCGTTTCCCAGCTCGGGGGAATCGAGATGGTGGCCAGGCGGACGGCGGTTTCCAGCTTGCTCTCATTGGGCATGTCCTT
>CAXTOD010000093.1:0-9905 GCA_964245705.1 uncultured Acetobacteraceae bacterium | reverse complement strand
ACCGTCGACGGTGCCGGACCGGGCACGGCCCAGGTAATGGTTCCAGAACCTCGCCGAGGTCAGCTCTGGTGCCGCCGCCTGCCAGGCGGCGGCGACGCGCCCGCCGCCGGTTAGCAGCCGCGCCAGCACCGGCAGGGTGCGGCGGACCAGGATCCAGAACGTGCCGCGGTCGCGCCGGTAGGTGGATAGCTCCGGCTCCCACCAGTTGTCGAGCACGTAGCGGTCGATCCGGCGCAGCCCCACCCAGGAGAACTGGTCCTGCCGCACCCGCACCGGCTGCGACCTGGCGGTCGGCACGAGCGCGTTGCGCAGCAGCACGATCGCGAACAGGAACAGGAACTGGTGGCGGTGCCTCGGCATGCGCGCCAGCACCGCCGGATCGACCACGTGTCGCCGCCCGACCTGCACCGGACGGTGCGCGGCCCGCAGCTCCACCACCGCCCGGTGCAGCGCCTGCGGGTCCTGGCGCAGCACCTCCGGGCCCTTGAGGAAGTCGGCGATGCCGCGCCCGATCAGCGCCGCCCCGTCATAGCGGAACGTCAGCAGGTGGATCAGCCAGTTCCGGCCGGCGCGGCGCAGCGCCGCCCCCGGGCTGAACCGGTCGTGCAGGGCGGCCAGGATCAGCAGGTTGCGCGTCTCGTAGTAGAGCTGCCAGTTGCCGAGCTTTAGGTAGAACGGCTCGTGCCACACCGCCGCCCCCGGCAGCACCACCGTCGGGATGCCGCCGCGATACAGCCGCATCCCGTACTCGGCATCGTCGCCGCGTATGAAGCACGGCAGCGGCAGGCCCATCCGGCGCACGATGTCGAGCGACACCGCGAAGCACCACCAGCCGTTGAAGTGCACCGGCTGCGGCTGGGCCAGCACGTCGAGCCCGTTCGGATCGAGGAGGTCGAGGTTGTGCTGCGCCGGCTTGGGAAACCAGTCGCGGCTGTCGATCACCGCGCCGTTCTCGTACAGCCGCATCGGCTGCACCCCGTCGAGCATCTGCCCGCCCACCGCGACCTCGCCGGCCAGCGACAGGAACGCGATCAGGCGCAGGATCGTGTCCGGCTCGATCCGGATGTCGTCGTCGAGCAGCGCGCAATGCGTCAGCGCCGGATCCTCCAGCGCCGCCAGCAGGCCGCGGGTGAACCCCCCGGCGCCGCCGAAATTGTTCTGCTCGATGACGGTCAGCCGTCCGCCGAGCCGCTCCGCCAGCGGCGCGATCTCGGGATGCCGCCGCAGGCCGGGCCTGCCCTGGTTGACCACCAGGACCCGGTCCAGCCGGGCCAGCACGGCCGGATCGGCCCCCAGCGCCGCCAGCCCGCCGGCAAGGAAGCGCTCCCGATTGAAGGTGCAGAACACGATGCCGAGCGCCACCGGCGCCGCCGGCCCGCTGCCCAGCCACGCCGCCTCCCGGAACGCCGCCCCCGGCCCCAGCGCCGTGACCTCGAAGTGGACCAGCCCGTACTCGCGGAAGTTCATGCTGGTGTCGGGAATGGCGAAGCCGAGGGTGCGTGTTCCGCCCTCCGTCCTGGCCTCGCCCAGCAGCTGGTCGACGCCGAACGAGCGGCGCTTCACCCGCACGAGGCAGGGACCGGACACGGTGACCGACAGCGACAGGCGCCGCATCCTGGTGTTGAGCCGCCAGTGCGACTCGAAGAACGCGCCGAAATAGGTGTCGAAGAACAGGGTCGTACCGGACCCCAGGGAGATGGACCCTTGTTCGTCCGGTCCGGCGGACAGGGTGGCGTCGGTCGGCCCGCTGCCCCGGGACTCCTGCCGCCCGATCCGCCAGTAGAGCGGGCGGAGTGCCGGCGGCCGGTCCGTCAGCACCCGCTGCAGGACCTGGATGCTCCCTGCGGCATCCTCGCCGCAACCCTCCGCCGGCAACGCCCCCTGATCCATCCCTGCTCCATCCGCGGCGGTGCCGTGCCCCAGTCTATCGGATCGCCCTGGCCGGTCATCACCCGTCGTCACGTGCCGATCCCGGCGCCCCCGAACCCACGCGAGCCCGGGACGGCGCCGCGGTCCGGGAACCGGTCAACCGCAACCGCGTGATCCCGATCTCGTTCCTCCAGGTCTTCCTCCCCCGGATTTCCAGAAAAAGGAACACCCCGTCCGTGACATCGACCACGCCGCCGCACCGACCGGACTGGCTGATCGTCGGCGCGGGCTTTGCCGGCGCCGTGCTGGCCGAGCGCCTGGCGGCCCACGGCCAGCGCGTCCTGGTGATCGACCGCCGCGATCACATCGGCGGCAACGCCTACGACCACGTCGATGTTGCCGGCCTGCTGGTGCACCGCTACGGCCCGCACATCTTCCACACCAACTCCGCCACCGTGTTCGACTACCTGTCGCGCTTCACCGAGTGGCGGCGCTACGAACATCGCGTGCGCGGCCGCGTCGACGGCCACCTGGTCCCGGTGCCGATCAACCTGGACACCGTCAACACCCTGTACGGCCTGCAGCTCACGCCCGACGAGCTGCCTGGATGGCTCGCCGCCCGTGCCGAGCCGGTGGCGGAGGTCCGGACCGCCGAGGACGTGGTGGTGAGCCAGGTCGGGCGCGACCTATACGAGAAGATCTTCCGCGGCTACACCCGCAAGCAGTGGGGCCTCGACCCGTCCGAGCTCGACGCCAGCGTCACCGCCCGCATCCCCGTCCGGCACGACCGCGAGGACCGCTACTTTACCGACGCGTTCCAGGCCATGCCGCTGCACGGCTACACCCGCCTATTCGAGCGCATGCTCGACCATCCCGACATCACCGTGCGCACCAGCGTCGCCTACGACGAGGTGCGGTCCGAGGTCGGCACGCCGCGCCTGGTCTGGACCGGCCCGGTCGACGAGTTCTTCGCCTTCTCCGAGGGTCGCCTGCCGTACCGCTCGCTGCGCTTCGTGCACGAGACCCGGAACGTCGAGACCTTCCAGCCGGTCGGCACCGTGAACTACCCGCAGGACCAGGACTACACCCGGATCACCGAGTATAAGCATCTGACCGGACAGGCGCATCCGCGCACCAGCATCACCTTCGAGTACCCGTCGGCGGACGGCGAGCCCTACTACCCGGTGCCGCAGGCGGAAAGCCGCGCCACCTACAAGCGCTACCAGGCGCTGGCCGACGCCCTGCCGGAGGTCTGGTTCGTCGGCCGGCTCGCCACCTACCGCTACTACAACATGGACCAGATCGTGGCGCAGTCGCTGGCGACCTTCGCCCGCATCCGCGACGACCTGTCCTTGTCGCCCCTACCGGTCGCCGACGGGCTTGTGGCGCAGCACGGCGACTGAGGCGGCAGCGCCGCGCGTTCCCCCGCGGCAACCGCGACCATCGCGCGGTTGGTCCGCAGTCACGGCGACGCCGGCAGGGACCCGCCGCAGCCGCATCCAGGCCGCAGCGACCTGCTCTGGCGCACAGCTGCCGGACGATTGCCGTCACGATCTGGTGAGACGACATCCGCCACGACGAAGACGATCTGACGCCTGTCCGCGTCTGGCCAGCTCACCCGGACACCGCCAACCATCGCTGGAGACAACCGGCCTGCGGGCTACCGAAGCTTCGGTCACGTCCAACGCGCCGCCCGACGTCGGTGCAGCGTGCGGAGCCGGTGTGCCACCGCCACGTGCCGTTGCGCATCGATCAGGCAGACCCCGCTGCTCATCGTGACGACTGGACGCTGCCGCAGCAGAGCCGACAGGCTCCTGCCTCCTTGATCAGGTTGCGGCCGGCCAGCACGATCATGGTGACTGGCGTACCTCATCCTTGACCTCAACCCGACATCATCGGGCGGCAGATCCGTGCTTCGGCATCAAATACAGCCTCAGTTTCCGCATCGCAGCATGAGACTTGTAAGGCTGATCCCATCATTGTCTGCATTTGTCGTTGCCCTACGTACCTCATGCGTCTAATTGTCCATCCGGCAAGTGAACAGCCGGGAGGACAAAGATCTGGCATTCCATCCGGTGCTGCATGCTTCGGCTGCAGCGGCTGGCCACAAACCACGGTGCCTGCGGATCCAGCTCTGCCTGCGCCAACAAGGCAAGTCTTCAACGTCGCAACGGCGGCACAAGGCTGGCCCTGTCATGACACGAGCATCGTTTGATCCCGTAAAAGCGACGTCGCAAGAAAAGCCGATGAACAAGGTGTGGTTTTGAACCACAAGACTTGCACATCCATCGCCGCGGCAAGTTCAAGCCGTGACAAGATCGATCTGCCTGGAGGAAACGAACCTTGACAAACCACCGCATCCCGCACAGCCCGACACGCCGCATGCTGCTGCGCAGCTCGGCACTTGCCGGCGCAGGCTTGGCCCTTGGCGGCCTGAATCCCTTTGCCAACCTGGCGTTCGGTGCAACCACGCCCGCCGCGACGAGTGGGCCGTTCACGCCCGCCGACGCCTTCTTCAACGCGCACCATTCGCCGATCGGTGCCTACGCCACCTTCACCCTTGGCTATCCGGGCGCCAGCGGCGGCTTCGGGCAGCAACAGAAGCTGCCCGGCACGCAAAGCGTCTATGTCGGCGTCGAAAGCGACGGTGCCGTGCGTGCGTTGCCGTTCTTCGATCCCGCCACCTCACCCGGCATCGGACAGTACGCCCAGAGCGACGTGTCCCGCGACTTCCGCGTGGCCAGCGACACCTTCACCACCGCCGACTTCTCCTTCGCGTTGTTCTCGCCGGTGCGCTCGATCCCCGATCCGACCGGCGAGCCTGCCGCGCCCGGCTTCCTGACGCCGGGTCGGCTGACCAACATCTCGACCTCGGGAACGCATTCCATCCAGGACGTGCTGTTGCCGGCGATCTTCGCCGAGATGGTCATCGACAACACCGCGGGCATCTCCCAGAAGATCGCCGTGTTCGCGGTCGACGCCGGCAACGCGTCCGTTCTCGATGCGGCCACTCCCGGCGTCACCTTCGGAACCGGCCTGTCCCAGACGGCCATCGTGACCGATGACGGGTCCGCGATCGCGTTCGCCGCCCCGGACCTCGCGCAGGCCATGAAGGGCAACTTCGGCTCCGGCTCGATCGGCGGCATCGCGGTCGTCGTGCCCGCCGGCCAAACCAAGACCATCCGCTTCGCCCTCTGCTTCTTCAGCGGCGGCCCGATCACGGAGGGGCGCGTGACCTCGTTCTGGTACACGCAGTACTACCCGACGCTGGCCTCGGTCGTCTCGGCTGCCACCACCGGCCTCGCCGACCGCGTCGCCTCGTTCGCAGCCGATAACCTGCTAGTCGACAACGCGAAGATCTCCGACAACCAGAAGTTCCTGTTGTCGCAGGCGATCCACTCCTATTACGGCAACACGGCGTTCATGCAGGACCAGTCCGGCGCCCCGTGGTGGGTCGTCCTCGAAGGCCAGTACCAGTACATGAACACGTTCGACCTGTCGGTCGACCAGCAGTTCTTCGAGATCGGGATGAACCCCTGGACCACCAGGAACGTCCTGGACAACTCGGCCAGGCACTACTCCTACACCACCGGCACGGAGCTCGGCGGCGGCGCGGTGGGCGCCGGCGGCATCGCCTTTACCCATGACATGGGGCAGTGGCCGACCTTCTCGCCCGACGGCACCTCGGCCTACGAGAAGCCGAACGTGTTCGGCACCTTCTCGTACCAGACCGGCGAGGAGCTGACCAACTGGATCCTGATCACCGGCGTCTACGTGGCGCAGACCAACGACGTGACCTGGTTCGAGCAGAACACCGGCAACTTCCAGTCCGTGTTCACGAGCCTCGCCAATCGCGACGACGTGGCGGCTGCGAACCGTGACGGCATCGAAAGCTACAATGCGACCAGCGTCGGCACCGGCGACGAGATCACCACCTACGACTCCGTGGGACTCGGCCTGACCGAGGCCGTCGGCAACTCCTATCTCGGCGGCAAGGCGTGGGCGGCCTATGTCATCCTGGAAGGCCTGCTCGCGCTGTCCGGCCGGCTCGACCTCGCGGCACAGGCGGCGGTGAGTGCCGCGCGTGCCGCCAACACCCTGGTGGCGCACGTCACGTCGCAGGGCTACATCGCCTCCAACGTCTATAACGGCGAGACCATCGCCATCATTCCGGTGATCGAGGGGCTGGTCTATCCGTACTTCGCCGACCGCCAGGACGCGGTGTCGCCGAACGGCATCTACGGCACCTTCATCAGGGCGCTGCAGAGGCATCTCGACGTGGTGCTCGCGAACAACCTGTGCGTCTACCCGAACGGCGGCTGGAAGCTCGACAGCCAGAGCGACAACACCTGGCTGTCGAAGATCTTCCTCAACGAGTTCGTCGGGCGGCAGGTGCTGGGCCTCGACATCCGCACCAGCACGAACGCGGCCGACGCGCAGTCTGTGTCCTGGCTGACGCAGAGTACGGCCGCCCGGCTCGCCTTCAGCGACCAGGTCATCGACCAGGTGCCGTCGGCGAGCGAGTACTACCCGCGCGGGGTCACCAGCATCGTCTGGCTGCAGGAGCCGCCAGCCGCATCCTGAACCGTCAAACGGCGCGGGTCGGGGTTCCTCCGACCCGCGTCACCCCCCGGTCGCCGGCCCTTGCACCACCTGGACGAGGTCGTCCGGACGCAGCGCATCGCGGAAGGCGGCCTGCACCTCCGCTGCGGTGGAGTCGAAGTAGTGCCGCGCCGCCACGTCCGGCTGGTCCAGCGGCAGCCCCAGGTCGGCCAAGTGCAGGTCCTCGCCGCCGATCGCGTCGAAGCTGGCCCGGCCCATCGGCAGCTGCCGCAGCAGTGATGCCTTGGCCCGCGTCAGCTCGTCCTCGCCGACCGGCTGCGCCTGCATCGCTTTGATGTCGGCCACCACCAAGTCGCGGGCGCGGCCGACGTTCTGCGCGTCGGCGCCATAGGACACCGAATATTCCGACCGCGTGCGCGACCAGTTCAGCCGCGAACTGACGCTGTACACGTAGCCGGTCCTGATCCTGAGGTCGCGGTACAGCCGCGAGGAAAATCCCTCGCCCAGGATCTCGTTGCCGAGCGTCAGGGTGAAGTGCTCCGGGTCGGACACCCGGGTGCGGAGCATCTCCGCCAGGTCGACGCTCGACTGCAGCGTGCTACGGTCCGGCACGTAGGCCTTGGACGTGCGGTTGAGCGGCACCGGCGGCAGGTCGATCGCAGGCCGCGGCCCGTCCGCATGCCAGCCGCCGAACGCCTGCGCCACCGCCGCCTGCGCGTGCTCCGGCGTGATGTCGCCGACGATCACGATCGTGGCGAGGTCCGGCCGGAACGTCCTGTCGTAGTAGGCCTCGGCGTCCGCCCGGGTCAGCGCCATCACGCTCGCCGGCGTCGCCTCGCGCAGGCCCGAATCCCCGACCGGCACGATCGCCCGCTCCGTCGCCCGCCCGAACAGGTAGCCGGGCGAGCCCAGCAGCCCGGCCAGGCTGCCCGCGGTTTCGCGCTGCACGATCCGGAACGCGTCGGCCGGGAACACCGGGTGCAGCTCGTTGTCCGCCAGCAGCGCCAGGCCCTGGTCGAACTGCCCGCGCAGCACCTTGAGCGAGAAGCTGGCCCCGGCCGTCTCGTCGGCGGCGATGGCATCGAGCGCCGACTGGAACGCCAGCCGGTCCCTGGTCTGGCTGCCGTAGTCGAACATCCTGTCGACCAGGGAGGCGACGCCTTCCTTCCCCTTCGGCTCCTCGGTTGCCGTCACCTGCCGGACCTGGCCATACAGCGACACCGTGCTGGTCACGTGCTCTGGCTGCACGATCAGGCGCAGCCCGTTCGGCAGCACGCTGACCACCGGGGCCGGCGAGGCCGGCGGCAGGTGCAGCGCGGTCAGCGCGCCCGACGCCCAGTCCGGCAGCGCCACCGGCCTGTCCGGCGGGGCCGCGAACGACTCCGCGCCGCCGAACCCTCGGCCCGCGATCGGCTTGCCGGAGTCCTGCGGCGTCAGCACCGCGGTGATGGCGTGCGCCGGATCGAGCACCGCACGCGCGATCCGGTTCACGTCGTCCACCGTGACCGCCTTGTAGGCGTCCGCCAGCGCGTCGGGGCTGTCCAGCCCCTGGAACGCCAGCGCGTTGGACCAGCTCTGCGCCAGCCCGCTGATGCTGTCGTTGCGCTGCCCGAGCTGCGCCCGCTCGCGCCGCTTGGCCGCCTCCACCAGCTCCGGAGACACCCCGTTCCTCGCCACGTCGGCGATCACCGCGCGCAACTTGCCCAGCAGCGCGTCGCTGTCGCCCCCCTTGGGGAAGGCCGCGAACACCACGCCGAAGCCCACGTCCGGCTTCGGCCGGTACAGGAACTCCGCCGCCAGCGCGTCGCCCGCTGGCACCAGCCCGTACAGCGCGCCGCGCTCGCTCGACAGCACGTCGCCCAGGATGTCGGCGGCGGCGAAGTCCTTGGAGTTCGAGCCCGGCATCCGGTACGCGAGCGTGGCGATGCCCACCGGATAGTCGGTCGGCAGCCGCAGCGTCTGCGGCGCCACCGTGCCGAGCACGAAGTCCTTGCGCACCGGCAGCGCCTTGCGCGGGATCGGCCCGAACACCGCCTTCACCGTGTCCAGCGCCTTGTCCGGATCGACGTCGCCTGCGATCACCAGGATCGCGTTGTTGGGCGCGTACCAGCGCTCGTAGAACCCGCGCAGCAGTTTCGCGTCGGTGCGGTCGAACGACGGCCGGGTGCCGAGCGCGTCGTGCGCGTAGGGCGTGCCGGCGAACATGGTCGCCTGCAGCTGCGAGAGATAGTTGTACGCCGGGCTGGACAGGTCGCGCGACACCTCCTGCTCGATCGCGCCGCGCTCCTTGTCCCAGTCCGCCTCCTGCAGGCTGAGCCGGTTCATGCGCAGCGCCTCGACCCGCAGCACCACGCCGAGATCCTCCGAAGGTGCTGTGTAGAAATACTGGGTCACGGTCTCGGTGGTGTCGGCGTTGTAGCCGCCGCCGAGCTTGGTGCCGATCTCGGCCAGCTGGTCCTTGTCCAGCCCGTCCGAGCCGCGGAACATCATGTGCTCGGTGGCGTGCGCGGTGCCGGGGAACCCGTTCGGCGCGTCGTTGGAGCCGGCCAGGTAGTTGATCTCGGTGGTCACCACCGGGGCCAGCCGGTCCGGCACGATCACCACCCGCAGCCCGTTCGGCAGCGTCGCCCGCAGCGCCGAGTCCGCCGCCGTCGCATGCACGGCCGGGGTCAGCGGCAGCGGCACGGTCGGCGCCGGGTCGGCGAGAACGGGGCCGGCAAGTCCGCAGGCGGCCAGCATCACGCCGGTGACCAGGGAACCTGTGACTAGGGAGCCGGCGATCCGGGGCCTGGTCGTCATCCGCTCGCGCATGCAGCTCTCCGCCTTCCCGCAGTCCGGGCGTTCAACAGCTCGGGCCGGGGCCGGCGAGCGGCGCGCAGCCTAGTTCCCTCCGGCCTGCCCGGATAGAAGCCGGCCGATGAACGATGCGTCACATGCCCGGCCGCGCCGCCGGTCGCCGACGCCGCTCAGCTCACGAACTCCGTCAGCTCCGTTTCGTGCAGCAGGCGCACGCCGCTCGCGGCGGCGAGGTTGCGCGCCGCCCGGGTATATCCGGCGTTCGACACCACCGCGGCGACCTGGGCGTCCTGCGCCCTGCGGACCACGAGCGCTTCCTGCACCACCGCCGCCTCCAGCGGACGCGTGGACGGCCGGCACTGCACGGTCAGCAGGCGGCCGTCGCGCCGGGCCATGATGTCCGCCGTCAGCCGGCCGGCCGGGAAGCTCATCCGCGCCTGCCAGCCCGCCTCCGTCAGCGAGTCCACGCACCATTGGCGGTAGGCGTTGCCGTCGATCGGCGGGATGTCGGCCTCGTCCGGATGGGTGTCGGGCAGCGCGTCGTACGGCTCCTGCAGCGACGGCTCGGTCCTGTCCCGCACCCGTCGGCGCCGGACCAGGAGCCGCAGGCCGACGCCGAGCAGGACCGCCAGCAGCGCCAGCACCGCAACCAGGCCGACAACCACGCGGTCCCGGGC
>CAXTOD010000092.1:0-9937 GCA_964245705.1 uncultured Acetobacteraceae bacterium | reverse complement strand
GCGCTGCTGGCGCAGGCGCGCGGCATGCACCATTGGCGCCGCACCCACCGGTTCTGCGGCGAGTGCGGCCAGCCGATGCATCCAGAGCAGGGCGGCCACCGCCTCGCCTGCCCCGACGGCCACCACGCCTTTCCGCGCACCGACCCAGTGGTGATCATGCTGGTGCGCCACGGCGAGCTGGCGCTGCTGGCGCGCGGCGTCCGCTTCCCGCCCCACCGGCGCACCGTGTCGGCGCTGGCCGGCTTCATCGAGCCGGGCGAAAGCCTGGAGGAGGCGGTGGCGCGCGAGGTGTGGGAGGAGGTGGGCGTGCGAGTGCGCGGGGTGCGCTACCTGGCGAGCCAGCCCTGGCCGTTCCCCGGTTCGCTGATGCTGGGCTGCCACGCGGAGGCCGACGATCCCGCACTGACGGTCGACCCCCACGAGATCGTGTCGGCGCGCTGGGTGACGCGGGACGAGGTGCGGGACGCGGACCCGGCGGATTTCGACATCCCCGACCGCACCGCCATCGCCCGCCAGCTGATCGACGCCTGGCTGGAGGAGGGCTGACGCTCAGGCTTGGTCGCGCATCCGCCGCTCCCGCATCCGCTGCGCCCAGAGCTGCCCGGTCTCGTCGCCGGGTTCCCACTGGTCGGGGGTGGTCCAGGGCTGCCAGTAGCGCAGGCGGATCATGCGCAGGGTCCACCAGGCGAAGATGCCGGATAGGAGCCAGCAGAAGGCAATGTAGAAGCTCACACGATAAAGGTCAGGAGCCTGAAGCGGAATCAGGCGGAGTAGAACTACCAAGTTGAACAGGAAGCCAATCGCATAAAGACCTAGAAGCAGACATCCACTCACGAACATGAAATAGATGTACCAGAGGCGTCTCTTGTGCAGGCCGAGAGTGAGGAATGCATTAAAGATAAGGCAATTCCCCACGATGTATGGAAGGGCAGCCAGCATCAGATCGATACCGTTCGTGTAGACGGGAAGCAGGCTCATCATGCTGATAATCGGACCCGCCGCTGACAATCCTATTTGCCCGAGGAGGCCAACGGAGGTGCCGCGCGCTGCGTATCCTGGCGGACGGCTTCGATCCAGAAGTTTCACAGCGATGTTCCATGGCTGTTCCCGAAACCGACGCCTCACGAGTTCCTTCGCCCAAGGCGGCCCGGTCTCGCCGCCAAGTTCCCACTGGTCGGGAGTGGTCCACGGCTGCCAGTAGCGCAGGCGGATCATGCGCAGGGTCCACCAGGCGAAGATGCCGGACAGGAGCCAGTAGAAGACGTTGAAGAAGAATAGCCTGTAGAGGTCAGGCTGCTGAAGCGGCACAAGCCGGAACGCAATCGAAGGCAAATTAGGAGTCCTACCGTATAGGAAGCGAGAACCACACAGCCCGCGTAGAACACGAAATAGATGAACCACAGCCGCCTCTTGTGAAGGCTGAAACTGACCACCAGGATTATGAAAATCCGGTCATGAGGCAGATCGGCAGCACCGCGAGCAGGTTGTCGACGCCGGTCTTGAAGACGGGAATCAGGCTTTCCATGATTGCGGCAGGAACGGCTCCGCACAGCACCATCAAGCCATCGAGACCCAGCGACGTGCCGCGTGGTGCGTATCCTGGGGAACAGTTTTGATCCAGAGGCTTCACCGTGAGGTTCCGTGGCTGTCATCGAAACCAACGCTTCACGAGCCGCTCCGCCCAGGAGGGCCCGGTCTCGTTTCCGATTTCCCACTGCTCGGGGGTGGTCCAGGGCTGCCAGTAGCGCAACCGGATCATGCGGAAGCTCCACCAAGCTAGGATGCCGTTCAGGAGCCACCAGAAACCGGTGTAGTAACTCACGACGTAGAGATCAGGCGCCTGAAGCGGAATCAAGCGAAACAGGACCATCATGCCGAGCAGGAAACCAAGCAGATACAAGACGAGAAGAAGGCAGCCGCTCCCGAACATGAAGTAGACATACCAGAGCTGTTTCTTGCGCAGGCCAAGCGCGACGATGAGTATGAAAGCAAAGGAAATTCCTACGATGTATGGAAGGCTAGCAACCAGCAGATCGATCCCGTTCGTGTAGACAGGGAACAGACTCATGATGGCGACGGTCGGGATAAGTCCTGACAACCCTATCAGCCCGAGGAGGCCCGCTGAGGTGCCGCGTGCCGCATATCCGGGGGGGCGACTTCGATCCGGACGCTTCATTTCCGGGTTCCTGATGTCGAGAAACTCATAATCCGGACATTCAAACGAATGTCCTTGGGCAGGCCTCCCTTCGGGACAAGCGACGCCTTATACTCCTCGTCTCTTCTGTTTTGTGCCGGGTTTAGCAGGACGCCCGGCGGGGCAGCAGTCATCAGCCCGGTGCCGGCAAGGGTTGCGCCCTGGAACACTCCCAGGTCACGTCCGGCGAGCAGCCTCATCCTGCTGGTCAACGCGTCCGCCTCCCGAAGCTGCGCCTGTACCGCCTGATTCAGCACCTTCACCTTGTGCAGACGTCTGTTGACTGGCGCAGGATGACGCGTCGGGTTGCGGATTTTGGCGATACGGACCCGGGCTTCCTCGGCTGCACGGGCAGTTGTTGCGGAACCAGCCGCAGCTTTCGCCGCTTCCTCGGAAAGCTTGTTGATCTCGAGCAGCGTGCGGACACCTCCCACAATGAAGTCAGGCAGAAGCATGACCGTGGCTCCTACTCGTATCCATTGAACTGCTGCGCTGTCTTCTATTCTGGCGGCTCTTGCCTGGCCAGCAGCCAGATCAACAACGTAGATGCCACCATCTACCGCCAGCAGGATCGATGATCCGAGAAGAGCCGAGTATCCCGTAACTATGCCGATCGTGGCGGCCACCGTGGCAACTCCAGCGAGTTCGGGAGCGACGAAGAACATGAACGCTCCACCCGCGATCACGCCTACCACATCAAGCGCGAGACCGGCCGTATCTGCTGCGAACTTGTGACGAATCAGGAACTCGTGCGTCGGCTCCCAGATGTAATCGCGAAACTCCCGGCCGACCGCCTGCGACGCCGCCAGCTGGTCCTGGGCGTTCTGGATTTCCGCCTGGCCCTCGATCTCCATCGCCTTCCAGAACCAGCCTTTCAGCGTGCCGAGCAGGCCGCTCGACCACGCAGGAACAGGGGCCGGCACCGAGAGGCTGCACCAGCACGTTCAGCCACGAGCAGGGGCCGTTGGGCGCGGCAGCGGGATGCCGCAGCACGGACAGGCGGTCGCCGTCGCTGAAGCTGACGCCGCAGAAGGAGCCGACGGTCCTGTCGGCGAACAGGCATACGCGCGCCCGCGCGTCCTGGAAGCTGTCATAGGGGTACCAGAAGCCCGGCAATGCGCCCTCCCCGGCGGTCGGTCGTCAGAACCCGACGCCAACGCGCGAGCCGGCCGGACGTTGCGCCATCCATACGAACTGGACGAGGTCAGGCGCCCGTTGCCGCCTTGCAGGCAGGCGTGTAGGAGGTCAGGCCGGAAGCCTGGCCGTTGCTTCGAGAGACATCCCCGGCAGGGGGGCTCGGTCCGGCGGCGACGGAACCCGGGGGGCGTGAGCGGTCGTGCTCGGCGTCCGACGCGGCGGCCAGCAAGAAGCTTGAGGACGCGCCGCATGCCGGCACAGGGCCAGCCTTCCAACCCCGGTCCCATCGTCGCCCTCGGCGAGGTCGTGGTCGAGATCATGGCGGAGGAGCGCGGCGACGGGTTCCGCGAGCCGCTGGCGCTGCGCGGGCCGTTCCCGTCCGGGGCGCCCGCGATCTTCATCGACCAGGTGGCGAAGCTGGGCCATCCCGCCGGCCTGATCGCGTCCGTCGGCGACGACGATTTCGGCCGGCTGAACGTCGAGCGGCTGCGGCGCGACGGGGTGGACACCAGCGCCGTCCGCATCCATCCCGACCACGTCACCGGCAGCGCCTTCGTGCGCTACCGCGCCGACGGCGAGCGCGACTTCGCGTTCAACATCAGGAACAGCGCGGCCGGCCAGACCGGGATCACCGACGAGGGCCGGCGCCTGCTGTCCGGGTGCGCGCACCTGCACGTCATGGGCTCGTCGCTGTTCTCGTCCCGGCTAATCGACGAGGCGGGCAAGGCGGTCCGGCAGGTCAAGGCGCAGGGCGGCACGGTGTCGTTCGACCCCAACGTGCGCAAGGAGATGCTGGACGCGCCCGGGATGCGGGCCGCGCTGCACGCGATGCTGCGGCAGTGCGACCTGTTCATGCCGAGCGGGCCGGAGCTGCTGCTGCTGACCGAGGCGACCGCCGCCGACGCCGCGGTGGCCGAGATCCTGTCGCTCGGCGTGTCCGCCGTGGTGGTCAAGCGCGGCAGCGAGGGGGCGAGCTTCCACGACCGCACGCAGACCCTCCACGCTCCCGCCTTCGCGGTCACCGAGGTCGACCCGACCGGCGCCGGGGACTGCTTCGGCGCCACCTTCGTTGTCTGCCGGCAGCAGAACCGCAGCGTCGCCGACAGCCTGCGCTACGCCAACGCCAGCGGGGCCCTGGCGGTGAGACGTCGCGGGCCGATGGAGGGCACCTCCAGCTTCGCCGAGCTCGACGCCCTGATCACCACGGCCCGGAGCTGAGGAGTTCCCGTTCATGGCGGCACTGGACTTCACCTCCGCGTTCGACCTGCGGGACCGGGTCGTGGTCATCACCGGCGCGGCCGGGGGCATCGGCCAGTGCCTGGCGTCGGCGTTCGCCGAGCGCGGCGCGCGGCTGGCGCTGCTGGACCGCGAGCCGTCGGTGCAGGCGGTGGCCGAGCGACATGGCGGGAGCGCCCGCGGCTTCGTGCTGGACCTCGCCGTCGAGCGGGAGGTGGCCGACACGGTGGACGCCGTGGTCGCGGCGTTCGGCCGGATCGACGTGCTGGTGAACAACGCCGGCATCGGGCACGTGGGGCCTGCCGAGGCCATCCCGACCGCCGACTGGAACAGGGTCGTGTCGATCAACCTCAGCGCCCAGTACCTCGTCACCCGCACCGTGGCGCCGCACATGCTGGCGCGCGGCTACGGCCGTGTGGTGTTCATGGCCTCGCAGGCCGCGGTGGTGGGACTGGACCAGCACGCCGCATACTGCGCCGCCAAGACCGGCCTGCTCGGCATGGCGCGCTGCATGGCGATCGAGTGGGGCCCGCGCGGGATCACGGTCAACTGCGTCTCCCCCACCGTGGTCAACTCGCCGATGGCGCTGGTCGGCTGGGCCGGCGAGAAGGGCGAGCGCGCCAAGGTCGAGATCCCGGTCCGACGCTTCGCCGAGCCGGAGGAGGTGGCGCTCGCCGTGCTGTTCCTGGCCAGCGGCGCCGCGGCGATGATCAACGGCGCCAACCTGCCGGTCGACGGCGGCTACACCATCCGCTGAAAAGGCCACCTGAATGGATACGATCCTGTCGCGGCTTGCCGGCTACCGGGCGGAAGGACGGCCGCAGGGCGTCACCTCGGTGTGCTCGGCGCACCCGCTGGTGATCGAGGCGGCGCTGCTGCAGGCCAGGAGCGACGACGCGGACGCGCTGGTCGAGGCCACCTGCAACCAGGTCAACCAGGACGGCGGTTACACCGGCATGACCCCGGGCGGGTTCCGCGACGTCGTTTTCGACATCGCGGGCCGCGTCGGGTATCCGGCCCGGCGCATCATCCTGGGCGGCGACCATCTCGGGCCCAACCCGTGGAAGCACCTCGCCGCCGACGAGGCGATGCGCCGCGCCGGCGACATGATCGCCGCCTACGCTGCAGCAGGCTACAGGAAGCTGCACCTCGACTGCAGCATGGGCTGCGCCGGCGAGCCGGCGGCGCTGGACGACTATACCACCGCGGAACGGGCGGCGCAGTTGGCCGCGCGTGCGGAGGCGGCGGCGCCCGGCCGGGCGGTCTACGTGATCGGCACGGAGGTGCCGACGCCGGGCGGCGCCACCGAAGGGCTCGACCACCTGCGGCCGACCACGCCGGACGCGGTGCTGGCCACCCACGCGGTGCACGAGGCGGCGTTCCGGGGCGTGGCGAACGGCGCCTGGGACCGGGTGATCGCCCTGGTGGTGCAGCCGGGCGTCGAGTTCGGGCACGAGGCCGTGGCGGTGTACAAGCCGGAAGCGGCGCGGGCGCTGTCGGCGGCACTCGACCAGCTGCCGGGCCTGGTGTTCGAGGCGCATTCCACCGACTACCAGCCGGAAGCGGCCTTGCGCCAGCTGGTGCGGGACGGGTTCCCGATCCTGAAGGTGGGGCCGGGGCTGACCTTCGCCCTGCGCGAAGCGCTGTATGGGCTGGACGCGATCGCCTGCGCGCTGCGTCCGGGGGCCGCGCGCCTGCCTGAGCAGATGGAGGCGCTGATGCTGGCCGAGCCAAAGCATTGGCGGACGCATTACCCGGGGCCGCCCGACGTCCAGCGCGTGCTGCGGCATTACAGCTACAGCGACCGCATCCGCTACTACTGGCCGGAACCGGAAGCGACGGCGGCCGTGGCGGCGCTGATGCGCCGGCTGGGCGGCACGGCGCTGCCGGAAACGCTGGTCAGCCAGCATTTGCCGCGGCTCTACGACCGGGTGGCGGCAGGCCTGCTGAAGCCGGACGCGCGAGTCCTGCTGGTCGAGGCGGTGCGCGACGTGCTGCGTATCTACGGCAGGGCCTGCGCCGCCTGACGAACAGGTGGCCGGCAAGACAGGGGAGGCAGAACAGACATGGGCGGAAAGCTGGACGGCAAGGTGGCGGTGATCACGGGGGCCGCGCGCGGCATCGGCCGGGCGATCGCGGCCCGCTACGTGGCCGAAGGGGCCACGGTGGTGATCGCCGACCTGAACGAGGTCGGTGCCAAGGCGGCGGCGGCCGAGATCGGCGGCGCCTGCAGCGGCATGGCGTTCGACGTGACCAGCCAGGAGTCGATCGACGCCCTGGTGGCCGGCGTGGTCGCGGCGCACCGGCGCCTGGACATCCTGGTCAACAACGCCGGCATCTTCGACATGGCGCCGACCGTGGAGATCACCCGGGACAGCTACCGGCGCGTGTACGCGGTGAACGTGGAAGGGCTGCTGTTCACCACCCAGGCAGCGGCGAAGCAGATGATCGCGCAGGGACGCCCGGCGGGCGGCGGGGCTGCGGGCAAGATCATCAACTTCGCCTCCCAGGCCGGGCGGCGCGGCGAGCCTCTGGTGGCGGTGTACTGTTCCAGCAAGGCGGCGGTGATCAGCCTGACCCAGAGCACCGGGCTCGACCTGATCCGGCACGGCATCAACGTCAACGCCATCGCCCCGGGCGTGGTCGACAACGAGCACTGGGACCACGTGGACGCGAGCTTCGCCCGCTACGAGAACCTCCAGCCCGGCGAGAAGAAGCGCATCGTCGGCGCCGCGGTGCCGTTCGGCCGCATGGCGCGGCCCGAGGAGATCGGCGGCCTGGCGACCTTCCTGGCCAGCGCGGACGCCGACTACATCGTTTCGCAAACGTACAACATTGACGGCGGCAACTGGATGAACTGATTGTTCCGCCACGCTGTCGGCCAAGGGGCGGGATCAACCGCCCCGCGACTCGAACCAGGACCCCGGGAGGATCCGAACACATGAGGACACTGAAGCACCTGCTGGCGACGACGGCGGCGGCCGGAGCGCTGGCCTTCGGCGCTGGCGCGGCGCGGGCCGACACCACGCTCACCATCGCCACGGTCAACAACGTGCAGATGATCGAGATGCAGAAGCTCTCGCCGACCTTCGAGCGGCAGCATCCGGACATCCACCTGCGCTGGGTGGTGCTGGAGGAGAACACGCTGCGCCAGCGCGTCACCACCGACATCGCCACCCATGGCGGCCAGTTCGACATCCTGACCATCGGCAACTACGAGGTGCCGCTCTGGGCCAAGCGCAACTGGCTCGAGGCGTTCGACAACCAGCCGGCCAACTATGCGGTGGACGACATCATCGCGCCGGTGCGGGCCGGGATCAGCTATCACGACCACATCTACGCGCTGCCGTTCTATGCCGAAAGCGCGATGACGTTCTACCGCAAGGACCTGTTCGCCAAGGCCGGGCTGACCATGCCGGCCCAGCCCACCTACGACCAGATCCGGCAGTTCGCCGACAAGCTGACCGACAAGAACAACCAGGTCTACGGCATGTGCCTGCGCGGCAAGCCGGGCTGGGGCGAGAACATGGCCTACTTCTCGACGCTGGTGACGGCGATGGGCGGGCAATGGTTCGACACCTCCTGGAAGGCGACGCTGAACACGCCGGCCTGGCACCAGGCGCTGACGTACTACGACACCATCCTGAAGACCGACGGCCCGCCCGGCGTGAGCTCCAACGGCTTCAACGAGAACCTGGCGCTGTTCTCGTCCGGCCATTGCGCGATGTGGATCGACGCCACCAGCGCCGCCGGCACGCTTTACGACAAGAAGCAGAGCCAGGTCGCCGACAAGGTCGGCTTCGCGGCGATCCCGTCCGGCTCCTTCCAGGGCGGCCCGACCTGGCTGTGGTCGTGGAACCTGGCGATCCCGTCCTCGTCGCAGCACGTCGACGCGGCCAAGACCTTCATCACCTGGGCGACGTCCAAGGAGTACATCGACCTGGTGGCGAAGACCGACGGCTGGGTGAACATCCCGCCCGGAACCCGCCTGTCCGCCGCCGCCTCGCCCGAGTACAAGCAGGTGGCGCCGTTCTCGGATTTCGTGGTGCAGGCGATCCAGAACTCGAACCCGACCGGCCAGACCAAGAACCCGCGGCCCTATGTCGGCGCGCAGTTCGTCGACATCCCCGAGTTCCAGGCGATCGGCACCCAGGTCGGCCAGACCGTCGCCGCCACCCTGACCGGCTCGACAAGCGTGGACCAGGCGCTCAGCTCGGCCAACTCCACCACCAACCGGACCATGCGCCAGGCCGGCTACGGGAAGTAGGCTTACCAGCGAGACCGGCTAGGGCGCACCCCTGGCCGGTCCCGCTCAGCCGCGGAACGGCGAGCGCGGGTAGGTGCCGAGGATGCGCACCTGGTCGGAAAAGAAGCCGAGTTCCTCCAGCGCGCGTGCCAGGCCCGCATCCTCGGGATGCCCCTCGACGTCGAGCAGGAACTGCGTCGCCGAGAACACCCCGTTCTCCATGTAGCTTTCCAGCCGCGTCATGTTGACGTTGTTGGTGGCGAAGCCGCCCAGCGCCTTGTAGAGCGCCGCCGGCACGTTCCTGACCCGGAACAGGATCGTCGTCATGATGCCCGGTCCCGGCGGCGGCACCACCGTGTGTCGGGCCGCGACGTAGAAGCGGGTGGTGTTGTGCGCCGCGTCCTCGACGTTGCGGCGAAGCACCACCAGCCCGTGCAGCTCTGCGGCCAGCTCGGACGCGACCGCCGCGTCCTCCGGGCGGTTCCAGCCGGCGACCAGGGCGGCTGCGCCGGCGGTGTCGGACTCGATCACCGGCTCCGCACCGAGCTCCGCCACCAGCCGACGCACCTGCCCCAGCGCCACCGGATGGGTGTGCAGGCGCCGCACGCCCGCCACCGTGCTGCCGGGCACGCCGAGCAGGCAGTGCTCGACCCGCTGGAAGTGCTCGGCGACGATGTGCAGGCCGGAATCCGGCAGCAGCGCGTGGATGTCCGGCACGCGCCCGGCGAGGCTGTTCTCGCAGGCCAGCATGGCCAGCCCGGCGCGGCCGTCATGCACCGCCTCGATCGCCTCGGCGAAGGTGGGACACGGCACGGTGCGGCGTCCGGGATAGGCGGTGCGGCAGGCGAGGTCGGAATAGGCGCCGCGCTGCCCCTGGAACGCGATCGCGCTCCCGGCAGCGTCCCGGGACGCGCCGGGCTGGACGGGCGGTTTGGGCAGGGGCATGGGCTGCTCCGGGTTGTTCGGCCGGGCTGCATCCCATAGGCTCGGCGCCGCCGCAAGAAACCGCCCGCGCGCCGCCGGCGCCGGTGTCGGCTCGGCGTGCCGGACCTCCTGACGGACCTGCATGGACAGCATCGAGATCAACAAGATCGCAGCCGCGCTGCTGTGTGCGGCGCTGGCGC
>CAXTOD010000091.1:0-9974 GCA_964245705.1 uncultured Acetobacteraceae bacterium | reverse complement strand
CCGTCGCCCCGCTGCCTGGCGGCGGCCGCGCCCTGGTGCAGCCGATCCACCAGTCCGACCTGACCGCCTCGATCCTGTCCGCGCTCGACCGCGAGTGGCACGGTCCGCACGCGCTGGTGGTCGCGGGGCCGGAGGCGATGCCGTATCGCGGCTTCCTCGCCGCCGTCGCCGAGGCGGCCGGGCTGGCGCCGCGACGGGTGCTGCCGGTCCCGGTCTTCCTGCTGATGGCGGCCGCCCTGCTGGCCCGGCCGATCCCGCGCCTGCCCCGGATCGGCCCGGACGAGGTCCGACGCCTGATGGAGGACAAGGCGTTCGACATCTCCTCCATGCGCGACCAACTCGGCGTGACGCCGATCCCGCTGCGTGACGGCCTCGCCCGCACCTTCGGCTACACCGGCTGACGCCGCAGGGCAGCTGCGCCGGCTGACGCCGCCGGGTCGCGCGGGCACCCTCATGCCGCACCGGCAATCCAACCATCACCGGCAGCGCCATCGCAACGGAAGCGCCTCCTGCCGCGCTTCACGGACCGGAGCCGCATCGCTTCCCGGCTCGCGAACGCTGCGCCCACGCCGTCCGGCCGTCTGCGTCGCGGCAACCGTCATCTTCTGGTTGCCAGGGTGGATCCCGGCCCGGCCGGTCGTTCGTCCAGCGTGGTCCAGTTTCCGGGCCGGCGCGGGCTGATGGTGCCGGAGCACCATCTCGCGATCAGGCCCGGAAACATGTCGCCAGCCGCGGTCCTGCAACAATTGCGACCGGAAGCGCTTGGCGAGGCACATCCCCGGCAGGGACATCAACACGCTTACACCGAATGATGCTGCGTGACGCTGTAACGAGGACGTCACACGATGCACGCGGGCGGTCTCACATGTTCGATGTTCGAGAACCTGTGGAACTTGCCGTCGACAGTTTCACAGGCTTGTTACCAAGCGTAAGTTTGGTTTGATGAACATTCAACGGTCCGATAAACGATCTTCCTGATCGGCAAAATCCCGGCAAAACAGGATGCGGCCGATCGATCACGATCCGGACGAGCCGCGCGCGGCGCAAACCAGTTGTCTCGAACGCGAAAGTCGATGCTCATGCAATCCTCGTTCTTGAAACGCAACTTCTCATGTGTCGGCAGATGAGCGGCCTTGCGGCGGCAGGGAGGCACGTGGCGGATGCGCATGCCGGATATCGGTTGCCGTTCCGGTTGGCGCGTTTCCGTCGCGCGGCAGCCTGCGGCCTGGCGGCGCTGGTCATGGGCGGCAGCGTTGCGTCCATGGCAGCCACTCAGCCGTTCCCCGCCTATTCGTTCGTCATCGACCCGACGGTTCCGACTGAAACCCTGCCGCTCGGAGATGGCCAGATCGCCAGCTACCAGAGCGACAGTTGGTACGAGGCGGGCTTCGTGACCGGTCAGGTCACCGGCAAGAAATACGCGTTCATGACGATCTTCGACAAGAACCACATGAACGGCACGCGCACCGACTTCTTCCAGTTCGCGATCTTCGACCTCCAGACCGGCGCCTACGGAACCTACAGCGATTTCGACCTTCCGCTCCCCAGCCTGCTGACGCCACCCAAGCTGTCGATGCAGGTCGGATATCTCGGGCTGAGCTACGACGCCCCGCTCGGCACGGTGTTCTGGCAGAACGACGTCGACGCCAGCGGCAACCTCGTGCCGTTCGACTGGACGATGAGCCTCCTGGGCAAGGACCAGAACGGCCTGTCCATGCAGCTGACCGGGAACCTTACGTTCCCGCGTGCACCTTATGCGACCGGCGGCGAGCAGCTGCACGGCCTGATAACGTTCTTCGGCCAGCCCAACACCGTCCAGTACGGCGCCGCCGAAACGGTCTTCAACGGCACGCTGCACTGGGGCTCGATCAACGAGCCCGTGAGCGGCACCATCGGCCATTACGACCGGCAGCAGTTTCCGCAATCGGCCGGCGTGAATCAGGGGCTGGGCTACAACTACGGCCACGAGTGGATCAACATACAGCTCGACGACGGCACCGAGCTGAGCGCGTGGTTCATGTTCGACCGCACCAACCGGAACGAGATCGTTCCATACACCGGCATCACCGCGTCCGAGCCTGGAACCGGAGTGACGCCGACCGACTACACTCCCAACCTGACCCAGCAGATCGAGTCCTACGTCAGGTTTCCCTTCAGCTCGCTCCCGGCGTTTCCCCTTCCTGTGCCGTCGACGGCGATGTGGATGCCGAACGTGATCGACCTCAAATCGACCGACTTCGACATGGACCTGGTCAGCACCCCGCTCGTGCCCGCACCTGGCCATGTGCTGCCGGTCCCCTACATGACCGGCCCGACGCTGTTCTCCGGCACCTACAAGGGCGTCCACCATACCGGGATCGGCTTCTCCGAACGCTCGCTGGGCCTTTACAAGAACTGGGAGCTGACCGACGCGCTCAGCCAGAGCGCGCAGTACCTGCCCGCCTCCGCCTACTCGGCCGGCACGACCAGCCCGGCCGCGTTGGTCGAGCTGCTGTCCGTCGTCCAGAGCGACCTGTCCGCCAACAACCAGTTGGCGGCGCGTCAGCTCCTGCAAACCTCGGTCGCACCGGCGATCCAGTCGCTGACGGAGCCGAGCCGGACCGGCATGCTGCAGCTTTACAACGATCTCCTCGCCACGGTGCTCTGAAACGCCATCGCCTTGAGCTGGTGCGATCTCCGACGTTCCCGGATCGGCCAGTTCACGGCAGTCGAGGCAAGGCTGCGTCGCGGCCTCGCGACGCCGGCAGTTCCGGGCGACGTTCAGGCGAAGACGCCGCCCAACTTCTCCCGATCGCAGAATCTCTGACCCAGACGATCAGGTCCTCGGCCATGCGGATGATCCGGCAGTACCGCATGCCGAGGTCGGTGCCGCGCCTGCCCTGCACGCCCGGGTGGCGGAACAGCACGCTGGCCCATCCACCGCCCACGATCATCCGCTCGACGCCGTAACGATCCCTCCGTCGTGAGCGACGCGCCGCGTAACGCCCGCCGCCTGTCGACGCTGGCGGCGTCCGGCGCGGCCCGTTTCGTGCTGTGGCCGTTTCGTGCTGTCGTGGCGGGGCGACATCCTGCCGGGCTTGCGAGCGATCGACGTCAACCGGGCCAAGCTGCCGGCGCACCCGGGTGGCCTGCGCATGGACCTCGTCGGCCACCACCAGGATCGGCAGCTTCGCCGTTCGCCCTCCACGCCTGGCCGGTTGCCGCATCTTCCGGCGCCGCCAGGCCGAGACTAGCATGAGGTCCCTACCCGTCCGGCCGCCGGCACGGTGGGCCAAGGAGGTTTCCATGCGGCTCACCCGCCTCGACGTGCAGAAGATGAAGCAGGCGGGCGAGCGCATCGCCATGCTGACCGCCTACGACCATCCCTCCGCCGTTCTCGCCGAGCGCGCCGGCGTACCTCTGCTGCTGGTCGGCGACTCGCTCGGCATGGTGGTGCACGGCCACGACAGCACCCTGCCGGTCACGCTGGACGACATGGTGCGCCATGCCGGCGCCGTGGTGCGCGGCTCGACCCGGGCGCTGGTGGTGGGCGACCTGCCGTTCCTGACCTATGCCAGCGAGGCCGACGCGGTCGCCTCCGCGCGCCGGCTGATGCAGGACGCGGGCGTGGGCGCGGTGAAGCTGGAAGGGGGGGGGCCGGTGCTGCCCAGCGTGCGGCTGCTGACGGGTCTCGGCGTGCCGGTGATGGGCCATCTCGGCCTGACCCCGCAGGCACAGCACCAGCTCGGCCTGCGGGTGCAGGCGAAGGGCGCGGCGGACGCGCGGCAGCTGCTGGACGACGCGCTGGCGCTGGAAGCGGCCGGCGCCTTCGCCGTGGTGCTGGAGCTGGTGCCGGCGCCGCTGGCGGAGGCGGTGTCGCGCCGGCTGCGGATCCCCACCATCGGCATCGGCGCCGGCGCCGGCTGCGACGGCCAGGTGCAGGTGTGGCACGACGTGCTCGGCCTGTTCCCGGGCAAGCCGCCGCGGCACGCCGGGCGCTACGCCGCCATCGGCACCGCGATCGAGGACGCGCTGCGCCAGTACGTCGCCGAGGTGCGGGACGGGCGCTTCCCCACCGCGTCGCAGAGCAGCGGCATGGACGAGGCCGAGCTCGCCGAGGCGCTGCGCTAGATGCAGGTGCTGTCCACGGTCGCCGCCTTCCGCGCCGCACGCCGGAAGGTCGGGACGCTCGGCCTGGTGCCGACCATGGGCTTCCTGCATCGCGGCCACCTGTCGCTGGTCGAGCGGGCGCTGGCGGAATGCGGCACTGCCGCCGCGAGCATCTTCGTCAACCCGATCCAGTTCGGCCCGCACGAGGATCTCGGGCGCTATCCCCGCGACCTGCCGCGCGACCTCCGGCTGCTGGAGCAGGCCGGCGCGAGCCTGGTGTTCGTGCCGGACGCGAGCGAGATCTACCCGCCGGGCTTCGCCACCCGGATCGAGGTCGGCCCGGTCGCCGAACCCCTGGAAGGCGCCGTGCGGCCCGGGCACTTCGCCGGCGTGGCCACGGTGGTGGCCAAGCTGCTCAACATCGTGCAGCCCGACCGCGCCTATTTCGGCCAGAAGGACGCGCAGCAGAGCGCCGTGATCCGCCAGCTGGTGCGCGACCTCGACCTGCCCGTCGCGGTCGTGGTCGGCGACACCGTGCGCGATCGGGACGGCCTCGCCCTGTCGAGCCGCAACTCCTACCTGACGCCGGAGCAGCGCGCCCGGGCGCCGGTGCTGCACCGGGCCCTGCTGGCGGCGGACGCGCTGTTCCAGGCCGGCGAGCGGGACGCGGGAGCGCTGCGCGACGCGGTCCGCGTCCGGCTGGCGCCCGATGCCGGGCTGTCGGTCGACTATGTCAGCGTCGCCGATCCCGACACGATGCGCGAGCTCGACCGGATCGGCGACCGGGCGCTGTTGTCGCTGGCGGTGCGGCTCGGCCGGACCCGCCTGATCGACAACCTCCTGCTGGCGGCAGGCGACCGGTCCGCCGGCCCGTGACGGGTCGCGACCGAGCCGCGCCAACGGCCGCGGCACGATGTCGCCAAAGCTTACAGTCTGGAACTGGCGGTTTGGAAAGGACGAGACTTCACAACGGGATGACGACTGGCATCCGCTTTGCAAGGCTGTTGGCCTGAACAGGGTGATCTGGAAGCCTACTCGACAAAACGTTTGAGGAGACGATCATGACCAGGCTTGTCAACACGTCCTTTCTTCTGGTGCCGGCGGCCGTGCTAGCCCTGGCCGGCGCCGCCCACGCGACGACGTTCACCGGCAGCGCCGTCGGCAGCTGGCAGAACCTTGATGCTCCCGGCACCGGCAACGTGTACTCGATTTCCAACCACGATGCCGGCAGTGTCGCGACGTTCAGCTTCGGCACCGGCGACGGCACGCCGCCGAACTCGTTCACCTTCAACGGGGTCGGCAGCGATGGCGGCGCCGGCTTCACGACGGCCGAGAACACCAACTTCGACATCGGCAGCTTCACCTACTACAACGGCACGACGACCAACTACCCGGATACCAGCTCGATCGACCTCGGGATCGCGCTGGACCTCACCGCGCCGACGATGAAGAACAGCAACTTCCTTTACGATTTCGGCATCGACCTGACGCCGAACAACACCGGCAACCCGGTCACGGACGGCGACATCGTCACCATCGCGAACGGCACCACCACCACGACCTTCACCACGGGCGGCGTCACCTACACGCTGGCGCTGGCCGGCTTCTCCACCGACGGCGGCAAGACCTTCACCTCGCAGTTCCTGTCGCCCGAGAACTCCACCGCCAAGGCCGACATCTACGCCAAGATCACCACGAACATCGTGACGGTGCCCGAACCGGCCAGCCTCGCGCTGCTGGGCTCCGCACTGCTCGGGCTGATGCTGGTGTCCCGGCGCAGGCGGACGTGATCCCCACCGGCTGATCGGGACGGGCTGCCGGGACGCCGGCAGCCTGCCGGGCCTACCGCGCCGCCATCGCCTGCGCCGCCGCCCGGTCCTCCGGCGTGTTGACGTTGAAGAACGGGTCCACCGGCTCCGCGGCGAACGGCACCTCCCGCAGGCGATGCGACGCCGCAAAGGCCGCCACCCCGAACGCGCGGCGCGGCGCGTCCTGGGACAGCCGTCCCAGGTGGTCCGCCAGCGCGTCCCGCCACGACACCGGCCACAGCGCCACCAGGTGGTGCGTGCGCCCGGCGGACACCGCGACCGACGGCGCCGGCGCCAGGAGCCGCAGCAGGTCGCGCGGGATGAACGGGGTGTCGCCCGGCACCGTCAGCAGGCTGCGGGCCCCCTGCTCCGCCGCCCAGTCCAGCCCGCGCAGCAGCCCGGCGAGCGGGCCGATCCCCCGAATGTGGTCCGCCAGCACCGGCAGCCCGAACTGCTCGAACCGCGCCGGGTCGCCGTTGGCGCCGAGCGCGACCAAGGCGAGCTGCGGCCGCAGCCGCTCGAGGATCAGGGACAGGATGGCCATGCCGCCGATCTCGACCAGCGTCTTGTCGATCCCGCCCAGCCGGCGCGCCTCGCCGCCGGCCAGGATCACGGCAACCGTGCCGCTCACGCTCCGGCTCCCGCGGGGATCGTGCTGGGGCGAACGACGGGGTTCGAACCCGCGACATCCAAGACCACAACCTGGCGCTCTACCAGCTGAGCTACGTCCGCCACACAGCGGCGCCGGGTTTAGAAGAGCAGCCCTGTCCCGTCAATCTTCGGCTGCGCGCGTGGACACCGATCACGCGAGGTGGGCGCGGAGCCGGTCGAGTGCTGCGCGCAGCACCGCTTCCCGCTTGCAGAAGGCGAAGCGCACGTAGTGGTTCGGCGCGTCCGGCGCGCCATAGAACGCCGAGACCGGGATCGCCGCCACGCCGGCCTCCGCAGTGATGCGCCGGCAGAACGCCGCGTCGTTTCCGGATCCGAACGGGCGGATGTCGGCGATCAGGAAGTAGCTGCCGTGCGACGGCAGCACGCCGAAGCCGAGCGCCGACAGCCCGTCCGCCAGCAGGTCGCGCTTGGCCCGCAGGTCGCGGCCGAGGGCGTCGAAATAGTCCGCGTCCTTGTCCAGCCCGAAGGCGACCGCGCGCTGCAGGTTGGGCGGCGTGGCGAAGGTGAGGGTCTGGTGCGCCTTGGCGATCACCGCGGCGAGCGGCGCGGGAGCGGTGGCGTAGCCCACCTTCCAGCCGGTGAGCGAGAAGCTCTTGCCGGCACTGCCGATCCGCACGCAGCGCTCCCGCATGCCGGGCAGCGTCATCAGCGGCACGTGCCGGGCGTCGCCGAAGGTCAGGTGCTCGTACACCTCGTCGCAGATCACATACGCGTCGTGGCGCTGCAGCAGCCCGGCCAGCAGCGACAGCTCGTCCGCGTCGAACACCTTGCCCGACGGGTTCATCGGCGTGTTGAGCAGCACCGCCTTGGTGCGCGGCCCGAACGCCGCTTCCAGTTCGGCGCGCGGCAGGCGCCAGTCCGGCGGCGACAGCCGGACCAGGCGCGGCACCCCACCCAGCAGCCGCACCGCCGGCAGGTAGGTGTCGTAGAGCGGCTCGAACAGCACCACCTCGTCGCCCGGCTCGACCAGGGCGGCGAGCGACGCCGCCAGCGCCTCGGTGGCGCCCGAGGTCACCACCACCTCGGTCCGCGGGTCGACCTCCAGGCCGTAGAAGCGACGGTTCGACCGCGCCACCGCCTCGCGCAGCTCCGGCAGCCCGGTGAGCGGCGCGTACTGGTTGCGGCCATCGAGCAGCGCGTCGGCGGCGACCCGCACCATGTCGGCCGGCCCCTCGGTATCGGGGAAGCCCTGGCCGAGGTTGATCGCGTCGTGCTGCACGGCCAGCGCCGACATCACGGTGAAGATGGTGGTCGGCGCGTCAGCGAGCAGCCGGTTCGGTGTCTTCATCGTCGAACGTCGAGCCTTTCCCGTCGGCAGGCGCCGGCGCCCGCGGCGGCCGGATCAATGGAAGCAGCCGTGATTGCCGCGGCGCGCGCCGCGTGGCAACGTGCCGCGACGCCCGACCGCCTGGGCCCGATCACCTGGAACCTCGCCGATGAAGAAGATCGAGGCCATCATCAAGCCGTTCAAGCTCGACGAGGTGAAGGAGGCGCTGCACGAGATCGGGCTGCAGGGCCTGACCGTCACCGAGGCCAAGGGCTTCGGCCGCCAGAAGGGCCATACCGAGCTGTATCGCGGCGCCGAGTACGTGGTCGACTTCCTGCCCAAGATGAAGATCGAGGTGGTGTGCGACAACGCCATCGCCGAGCGCGCGGTCGAGGCGATCGTGGACGCCGCCCGCACCGGCCGGATCGGCGACGGCAAGATCTTCGTCTACAGCCTGGAGGAGGTGGTCCGCATCCGCACCGGCGAGCGCGGCGAGGACGCGATCTGACCGCCCGCAGGCCAGCCGGATGCGGTTGCCCGACTCGTCGCCGCCGGTGATGATCATCCCGTGGCACGGGAACTGCTCTGCCAGGCAGCGACCGATGCCGCTCCCCGCCCGACACAACCAGCCGGCCGCGCAGCGCGGCCGTCCAGACAGCAGGTAACACCCGGATGGCCAAGAAAGCGTCACCTCCCCCGCCCGCCGCTCCAGCGCCTGCGCCCGTTCCCGGCGGCGGCGCGCCGGACGCCGGCGTCGCCAAGGTGATGGAGCTGCTGCAGGAGCATTCGGTCGAGTACGTCGACCTGCGCTTCACCGACCCGCGCGGCAAGTGGCACCACACCACCCAGCACGTGTCGACCATCGACGCGGACGTGTTCCGCGACGGCATCATGTTCGACGGCTCCTCGATCGCCGGCTGGAAGGCGATCAACGAGAGCGACATGATCCTGATGCCAGACCCGGACAGCGCGGTGATGGACCCGTTCTCGGCCAAGCCGCAGATGATCCTGTTCTGCGACATCGTCGAGCCGTCCACCGGCCAGCCCTACGCCCGCGACCCGCGCGGCACCGCCAAGCTGGCGGAAGCGTACCTCAAGTCCACCGGGATCGGCGACGCCGCGTTCTTCGGCCCGGAGGCCGAGTTCTTCATCTTCGACAGCGTCAAGTTCGGCTCCGGGCCCAACTTCGCCTCCTACCACCTCGACAGCATCGAGGGCCCGGGCGCGTCGCTGAAGGATTACCCGGAAGGCAACATGGGCCACCGCCCGACGGTGAAGGGCGGCTACTTCCCCGTCGCACCCGTGGACAGCGAGCACGACCTGCGCGCCGAGATGCTGTCGACCATGGGCGAGATGGGCCTGCCGATCGAGAAGCACCACCACGAGGTGGCGCAGTCGCAGCACGAGCTCGGCACCAAGTTCACCACACTGGTGCGCGCGGCCGACTTCCTGCAGATCTACAAGTACTGCGTGCACAACGTGGCGCATTCGTACGGCAAGACCGCGACCTTCATGCCCAAGCCGATCTACGGCGACAACGGGTCGGGCATGCACGTGCACCAGTCGATCTGGAAGGACGGCCGCCCGACCATGGCCGGCAACGGCTATGCCGACCTGTCAGATACCGCGCTGTACTACATCGGCGGCATCATCCGGCACGCCAAGGCGCTGAACGCCTTCACCAACCCGTCCACCAACTCGTACAAGCGGCTGATCCCGGGCTTCGAGGCGCCTGTGCTGCTTGCCTATTCCGCGCGCAACCGCTCGGCCTCGTGCCGCATCCCGTATGCGACCAGCCCCAAGGCCAAGCGGATCGAGGTGCGCTTCCCCGACCCGAGCGCCAACCCCTACCTCGCCTTTTCGGCGATGCTGATGGCCGGGCTGGACGGCATACGCAACAAGATCCATCCCGGCGAGGCGATGGACAAGGACCTGTACGACCTGCCGCCCGACGAGCTGAAGGAGATCCCCACCGTGTGCGGCTCGCTCCGCGAGGCCCTGCAGGCGGTGGAGGCCGACCACGAGTTCCTGCTCGCCGGCAACGTGTTCACCCGCGACCAGATCGAGGCCTATTGCGAGATCAAGTGGCAGGAAGTGTACCGGTTCGAGCACACGCCGCACCCGGCCGAGTTCGAGAT
>CAXTOD010000090.1:0-10025 GCA_964245705.1 uncultured Acetobacteraceae bacterium | reverse complement strand
CGAACTGCCCGTTGAAGGTCCCAACCGCCGTGCGGACGGCGGAGACGATCACGATGTCACTGCCTGTCGTCACCGCTCGATCCTCATCCTGTGGCGATCCTACCTGTCCTGCAGGCCCGCCTGCTGATCACCTCTGCCGCCGTTTCCTCGATGGAACGGCGGGTGACGTCAATGACCGGCCAGCCGTGCTGCAGGCAAAGCCGCCTCGCCCACACTACCTCGTCCCTGACCATGCGGGCGTCGACATAGGAGGCTCCGTTCAGCGCCAGGTGGTCGCAGGCCGGATCGTCCGGCGTCATGGCGCGCAACCGGTGGCGCCTGATCTCCATCAGGGCGCGCGGGTCGATGGTCAACCCGATCACCGGCCGCCGCACCGAAAACAGTTCCGGCGCCGGCACCAGCTCGGGCACGAGCGGCACGTTGGCAGCCTTTACCCCGCGATTGGCAAGGTAGAACGAGGTCGGCGTCTTGGAGGTGCGCGACACCCCGACCAGCACCACGTCCGCCTCGGCGAGCCCACCCGCCGCCTGTCCGTCGTCATGCGCCAGCACGTAGTGCATGGCGTCGATCCGGCGGTAGTACTCCTCGTCCAGCACGTGCTGCATGCCGGGCTTGCCCCGCATCGTCTGCCCCAGGGCGTCCTGCAGCATGGACAGCACGGGATCGAGCACGTTGACCGCCGGCAGCGCCATGCGGACGCAGGCATCGTCCAGGGTCCGCCGCATCATGCGGTCCACCACCGACGACAGCACCGGGCCGGGATCGGCGGCGATGCCGTCCAGCACGCGCTTCAGCTGCTGCCGGCTGCGCACCAGGTTCCAGTGGTGGTAGGCGACGCGGACATGCTCGAACTGCGCCACCGTCGCGCGCGCCACCGTGTGCAGCGTCTCGCCGGTGGAGTCCGACACCAGGTGCAGGTTGAGGACGGACGCGCTCACTCTGACGCTGCTGGGTTCCGGCCCGGCGTCCGGTGCCGCAGCGCCGCCTGGGCGGCGGCGAGGCGCGCGATCGGCACGCGGAACGGCGAGCAGGACACGTAGTCCAGGCCCATCTCCTCGCACAGGCCGATCGAGGCCGGGTCGCCGCCGTGCTCGCCGCAGATGCCCAGCTTGAGGTCGGGCCTGCGGCCGCGGCCGCGACGGATCGCGATCTCCACCAGTGCGCCGACCCCGTCGCGGTCCATGGTGACGAACGGGTCCTTCTCGAACAGCCCGCGCTCCAGGTAGCGCGGCAGGAAGCTGCCGACGTCGTCGCGCGACAGGCCGAACGTCGTCTGGGTCAGGTCGTTGGTGCCGAACGAGAAGAAGTCGGCGTGCGCCGCGATCTGGTCGGCAACCAGCGCCGCGCGCGGCAGCTCGATCATGGTGCCGACGCTGTAGGACAGGTCCGTCCCGGTTTCCTTCGTCACCGCTGCGGCCACGCGTTCCACCTCGGCACGCGTCGCTTCCAGCTCGCCCGCCATGGCGACCAGCGGGATCATCACCTCCGGCACGACGGCCTGGCCGGTTTCCTGCGCCACCTGGACCGCGGCCTCGAAGATCGCCTGCGCCTGCATGGCGTAGATCTCGGGATAGGTGATGCCGAGCCGGCAGCCGCGATGCCCGAGCATGGGGTTGGTTTCGGACAGCTCCGCCTGCCGGTTCCGCAGCGTCGCGATCCCCTGGCCGAGCGCCGTCGCCACCTCCGCCAGCTCGGCCTCGGTGTGCGGCAGGAACTCGTGCAGCGGCGGGTCGAGCAGCCGGATCGTGACCGGCAGCCCGACCATCACCCGGAACAGGGTGGCGAAGTCCTCGCGCTGGAACGGCAGCAGCGTGTCCAGCGCGCGCCTGCGCTCTTCCGTGGAGCCGGCCATGATCATCTGCCGCACGACGCCGATGCGCTCGGGCCCGAAGAACATGTGCTCGGTGCGGCACAGGCCGATCCCTTCGGCGCCGAAGCGGTGGGCGGTGCGTGCGTCGTCCGGGGTTTCCGCGTTGGCACGCACGCGCAGGCGGCGGACCCCGTCGGCCCATCCCATCAGGGTGGAGAAGTCCCCGGACAGGGTCGGCTCGACGGTGGGCACCCGGCCTGCGAACACCTCGCCCGTGGAGCCGTCCAGGGTGATCCACTCGCCGGCGTGCAGCACGCGGCTGCCGGCGGCAAGGGTCTGCGCCGCATAGTCCACCCGGATGCCGCCGCAGCCGGCCACGCAGACCCGTCCCATGCCGCGCGCCACCACCGCGGCGTGGCTGGTCATGCCGCCGCGGGTGGTCAGCACGCCGCGCGCGGCGTGCATGCCGTGCACGTCCTCGGGCGAGGTTTCGATCCGCACCAGGATCACGTCCTCGCCCAGCGCCGCGCGACGTTCCACCTCGTCGGCCGTGAACACGATCGTTCCGGCGGCGGCACCCGGCGAGGCCGGCAGGCCGCGCGCGATCGTGACGCGCGCGGCTTCCGGATCCAGGGCCGGATGCAGCAGCTGGTCGAGCGAGGCGGGCTGGATGCGGTTGATCGCCTCCTGCCTGTCGATCAGGCCGTCCTGCGCCATCTCGATGGCGATGCGCAGGGACGCGGCGGCGGTGCGCTTGCCCGACCGCGTTTGCAGCATGTACAGCTTGTTCTGCTGCACCGTGAACTCGATGTCCTGCATGTCGCGGTAATGCCGCTCCAGCATGTCGCGCACGCGCAGCAGCTCCGCATACGCCTCGGGCAGCACCGCCTCCATCGACTGCTCGGCCGGGCGTGCGCTCTCGCGCGACAGCGGCTGGGGCGTGCGGATGCCGGCCACGACGTCCTCGCCCTGCGCGTTCATCAGGTACTCGCCGTAGAACTGGTTCTCGCCGGTGGACGGGTTGCGGGTGAAGCACACGCCGGTGGCGCAGTCGTCGCCCATGTTGCCGAACACCATGGCCTGGACGTTCACCGCCGTGCCCCACTCGGCCGGGATGTCGTGCAGGCGGCGGTAGGTGTGGGCGCGCGGGTTCATCCACGAGCCGAACACCGCGCCGATGGCGGCCCAAAGCTGCACGCGCGGATCCTGCGGGAAGGGCGCTCCGGTGTGGCGCTCCACGAGCGCCTCGTAGCGCTGGACCACCTGCTGCCAGTCCGCCGCCGAAAGCGCGGTGTCTTCCTCCGCCTCGGTTTCGTGCTTGACGCCCTCGATGATCTCCTCGAACGCAGGGTGCGGCACGCCGAGCACCACCGAGCCGTACATCTGCACGAACCGGCGGTAGCTGTCCCAGGCGAAACGGGCGTCGCCGGACCAGCGCTCCAGCCCGATCACCGTCTGGTGGTTCAGACCCAGGTTGAGGATGGTGTCCATCATCCCGGGCATCGAGACCCGCGCCCCGGACCGCACCGACACCAGCAGCGGCCGGTCGGGATCGCCGAAGCGCAGGCCCACCGCCCGCTCGACCTGTTGCAACGCTTCGTCGAGCTGCGCGTCCAGCCCGTCCGGATAGCGCCGGCCGTTCTCGTAGAACGCGGTGCACACCTCGGTGGTCAAGGTGAAGCCGGGCGGTACCGGCAGCCCGATGCTGGCCATCTCCGCCAGGTTGGCGCCCTTGCCGCCGAGCAGGCTGCGCAGGTCCGCGCCTCCCTCGTCCTGGCCGACACCGAAGCCGTACACCCACTTCTTCATGAGCGGTATTTCCCTGCAGCCTGCCGGACCGGCGACGGTATTCTTCGGTCACGAGCCCCGCAAGCTCGTTGTTAAAGGCATCCGCCGCGCGGCCCGTGGCAGCTCATCTCCTTCGCGCTTCCGTTTCATCGGGCCCGGCATTCACGGGTGGTCTTGTCATAACGCCGATCCGCAACGATCAGCGACACGTCGGACATCAGGTCATCATGCCGCTGCGCCAGCCTCGACAGCTTGCGGCGGGTCCCGCGTCGTTCCTGAACGCTTGCGACCTAGGCAGGCGGTACGGGACCTGAAGGACCTCGCCACGCCACCCTGTCTCAATATCTGGACGAAGCAGCCGAAACGATTTAGGGTTCGCGCGTGTCCGTCTGCACCGGGACCGAACGCGTCGCGTTCGTCTTTCCCAAGCGTTGCTGGAACCCTTGCAGCGGAGCACCCGGTCGTCATCGTCACGGCGCGCCGACAGGACATCATTGGTCAGCGAGGTGACTGATGGCATACGAGCCGCCAATCACTTACTATAACGGAGGGGCGCTCTACCCGCTCGACGCGACCGTCACGATCAACCCGATCGGCCCGGACAAGGACGTCACCCTCGTCCAGGGCAACGACCTCACGCTGACCGGAACGCTCGCCACCAACGGCGACACGATCCCGAGCGTGGTCGGCACCTATCTCAGCCTGACCGGCTTCCTGTACATGCCGATCCAGCTGCGCCCGGTCAACGCGGACGGCACCCCCGGCGCGGCGCAGGCGCTCGGGCAGGCGACCCTTGTCGACACCGGGACCAAGCAGTACGGCCAGGAACTGTTCGACTGGTCGCTCACCGCGCCGACCGCGAGCCTTCCCAGCGGCCTCTACGACATCGAGGCGTTCGGGCAGACGACCATCGAGGCCGAGTTCCCGAACGTCCCGTTCGCCTCCCTGCCCGACAACGCCAACCATCCGGCGTTCGAGTACCTGAGCATCGTGCCGGCGGACACGTCGCCCGGACTGGCGCTGGACCTGCCGGCGAGTTCGGGCGAGATCTCCACCGACGGGCGCTACCTCGTCTACGCGCAGAACGGACAAAGCTACGAGCGCGACCTGCAGACCGGGGCGCAGGTGGCGCTGGCGGCGGGCGCCGCGCCGCCGGAAGGCACGTTCCAGCCCGGCCAGACCATCCAGACGCGGGACCTCAGCTTCGGCGAGACCCCCGGCACCACCAGCGGCAGCCTGGCGGAAAGCTATTCCTACGCCTTCACCTCCGCCGACGGCGCCTACACGTTCGGCGCGATCGGCAGCGACCATCCCTACATCCAGCAGGCCGAGCAGCCCTACCAGGAGGACGGCTACTACGACGGCTACAACGCGCCGCTGTTTCCCGTTGTCACGAACAACGACACCGGCGTCACCACCCTGCTCAAGGGTTTCGACGAGGCCGGCATCGGGCCGATCGGCGAGCCGGACGGCGTGCCGGTCGGCGCGTCCGACAACGGCGACGTGGTGCTGACGCAGAACTTCTACGGCAACGGTCTGGGCGACGAGCCGGGACCCGGGATCGCCGTGTCCTACCTGAACCCGGCGCCGGTGCTGACGCTCGATCCCGTCAACGGCACCGACCAGATCGCACCGGGTACCGGTTCTGCCGTGATCAGCGGCTTTTCCGACGCGGTCGGGCAGCAGGTGGAGATCGACTTCGGCCAGGCCGGCGCCGCCGTCGGCACCGCCACCGTGATGCCGGACGGCAGCTGGCAGTTCGGCTTCGATCCCGCCACGATCTCCGGCAGCTCGCTGTTCGTCGAGGCCAGCGTCACCGGAACCGACGGCACACCGGCCCAGGCCAGCGAGACCGTGCAGTTCGACACGCTGCCCACGCCGCGGCTGGTCTCGATCACCGCCGACACCGACACCCTCGACGACACGTTCGGTCCCGGGCAGACGCTGACGATCCGGCTCAACGCCAGCGAGCCGATCACCGTCACCGGCGGCCCCACCTTGTCGCTGAGCAACGGGGCGACGGCGATCTACAGCGCAGGCTCGGGCACCACGCAGATCGACTTCACCTATATCCCCGGGCTCGACGATGCGGGCAGCGGCGACCTCAGCGTTACCGGCCTGACCTTGGCCGCCGGTGCCGCCATCGGCGACGCGGCGGGCGACACCCTGATCGGCTCGTTCACCGGTCCGCTCGGCATATCCCTGCAGACGACGCCAAACGTCCTGCAGCTCTACCCGTCCGCGACGGGCAGCCCGTTCGTCACCGACACGGCCACGCCGGTCATCCTGGTCGCCGGCGAGGCGGGCGAAACCGTCACGCTGTTCGACAACGGCGTGAATGTCGGTTCCGCCGTCACGCCGGACTACGACGACGATGACAACGAGCCCAAGGGCATCACCGAGGTCTCGATCACCCCTACCAGGGCGCTGCCGGAAGGAACCAGCGCGCTCACCGCGGTCGCGACCGTGGACGGCCAGAGCAGCGCGTTCACCGCTCCGCTCACGGTGACCGTCGACACCGCGACGCCTGCGGAAACGATCACCCAGCTCGCGGTGAACGGCAACGACGACGTCAGCCTGGCCGACCAGGCGGCGAGGAACATCGTCGTCACCGGCACGCTCAGCACGGCCCTGCTGCCGGACGAGGGGGTGGTGGTGTCGCTGCCCGGCGGCTACAGCAAGACCGTCACGCCCGGCTCGGGCGCCACCACCTTCTCCCTGACGCTGAGCCCGGCCGAGGCGGCAGCCTCGAGCGGCGGCGGCAGCGTCTCGGCCGTGGTGCAGAACATCGCCGACACCACCGGGCAGGCTGCCACGCAGCTCTTCACCGCGGAGGTCGAACGGCGGCTGACGCTGGTCTCGCCCAACCCGCAGACGGGAAGCGAGGCGGCGCCGTCGCTGTCCGGCGACGGCACCACGGTGGCGTTCGCAGAGCTGGGCGGCTCCGAGGAGGGCGGCGTGGTCGGGGCCGACGCCGGGACGGCGCCGCCGACGCCGGGCGTCTACGTCGCCGACGTGGCGACAAGCACCGCGACGCTGGTGGCGGTCGGCGCCGAGGATGCCAGCCTGTCCGGCAGCGGGGGCGTGGTCGCCTACGACTCGTCCGCGTCGGGCTTCGGCAACCAGGTCTATGTGGACGACCTGTCGACCGGCGTGGCCACGCTGGTATCGCACGACGCCACCGATCCGTCCGCGGCGGGCGACAACGACAGCGTCGGGCCGAGCCTGTCCGCCGATGGCGACACGGTTGCGTTCGTCAGCGACGCCGACGACCTGTTGGCGAACCTGCCGGCCGGCAGTCACGACGGCCAGATCTACGTGGCGACGCTGTCCGACGGCACCCCCGCGTCCGTCGCCCTGATGTCCGGCCCGGCAAGCGGTGCCGCGCAGGGCAACAGCTCGGCGCCTTCCGTGTCCGCCGACGGCAACGAGGTCGCCTTCGCCAGCCCGGACAGCAACCTGCTCGGTCCGGGCGATCCGCACGCGCCCAACCTCGACGGCGTGACCCAGCAGGTCTACGTGCGGGCGCTGGCGGACGATCCCGCGTCCGGCCTGGCCGCCGGCCAGCTCGTGCTGGCGAGCGGCCTCGCGGACGGCACGGTCGGCAACGCGAACAGCGTGTCCGCCGTGCTGTCGGCGAACGGGCGCTACGTGGCCTTCATCAGCGACGCCACCAACCTGATGCCGGACAACCTCGCCCCGGGGGCGACGCTGCCGGCGGGCGTCGAGCAGGTCTACGAGAAGGACCTCCTCACCGGCAGCATCTCGCTGGTGTCGCAAACGCCGGGCGGCGCTGTGGGCGACGGCGACGCCACAAGCGTTTCCATCTCCTCCGACGGCCAGACGGTGGCCTTCGCCGACGGCTCCGGCACGCTCGGCAGCGGGCTGGCCGCCGGCTCCGCGGACAAGGTCTACGTCTCCACCCTGCTGGACGGCGCCGTGACCGGGCTCACCCTGGTGTCCCAGGCCGGCGCGCTGCCCGGAAACGGCTTCAGCGACGAGGCGTCGCTGTCGGCCGACGGCGGCACGGTGGCGTTCAACAGCGACGCCGGCAACCTGGACGACGGGATGGGCGGCGGAACCGGGCACGTCTACGTCTACGTCACCGACACCGCCGGCGTCGCCTGCTATTGCCGCGGCACCAGGATCCTCACCGCGCGCGGCGAGCGGCCGGTCGAGACGCTTGCGTAAGGCGACCGGATCGTCACCGCTTCCGGCGCCGCGCGGCCGGTCGTCTGGATCGGCCGACGCAGCTATGGCGGCCCGTTCCTCCTCAACAATCCCGGGGTGCAGCCGGTCCGCTTCCGCGCCGGCTCGCTCGGCGACGGCCTGCCCCGGCGCGACCTGCTGGTCTCGCCCGAGCACGCCATGGTCCTGGACGGCGTGCTGGTGCCGGCCCGGCTGCTCCTGAACGGCGACACGATCGTCCAGGAAACGGACCTGCCGACGGTCGAGTACTTCCACGTGGAGCTGGCCAGCCACGACGTGCTTCTGGCCGAGGGCGCGCCGTCGGAAACGTTTGTCGACTGCGACAGCCGCGGCATGTTCCAGAACGCCCACACCTTTGCCGGCGACGCCCCGCGCTGGAGCTTCTGCGCGCCGCGCGTGGAGGACGGCCCGGTCCTGGCCCGCATCAACGAGCGGCTTCGTTTGCGCGTCCATGCGGCGGCACCCGCCGCCGCCTTCGGGCACCTCGATTGGGCCACCCATGACGGGTGCGCCGGCTGGGCCTGGGTGCCGGGACATCCCGAGGCGACGCTGGAGGTCGAGGTGCTGGTGGACGGATCGCCCATGGCGCGGGCGGTCGCCAACGCGTGGCGGCCGGACGTCAAGGCGCAGGGCCTGGGCACCGGCCGCTACGGGTTCAGCCTGACCTTCGCGCAGAGCCTGCCGCGGTTCCGCCGGCATGTGGTGACGGCACGTGCCGTGACCGGGGGCGACCTGATCGGGGCTGCCCAGCTCGACGCGGCGCCGAAGTTCGACCCGGCCAGCCTTCCAGCCCTGGCGGCGGCGTTACAGGCACATGCCGTCACCCGGGAAGGCGCGCGGGACGTGACGCGGTTCCTGATCGAGCAGCTGCACGCGTCGCGCAATGCCCGGCATCGGCGCAGCACGGCGCCGCTCGCGCTCGTGCTCGACCACGCGGTGCCGCGGCCCACGGAGGATGCCGGGTCGGCGGCGATCGTGAGCCACATGCAGTCGCTGCAGCGGCTCGGCTACCAGGTGGCGTTCGTGCCGCTGGACGGCAGCTCGGGCCCGCTGCCGGAAGGCGTCGCCTGCGCGGCCTGGCCGGAGTTCCCGAACGTGGAGGACGCGCTGCGGCAGCACGGCGACGCGGCGCTGGTATACGTGCACCGGGTCACGTCCATGACGCTCTACGGGCCGCTGATCCGCCAGGCCTGTCCGGGCGCGCGGCTGGTCTATGCCGTCGCCGACCTGCACTTCCTGCGGCTCGGGCGCCAGGCCGTGGTCGAGCACAGCGCGGCGCGCCTGGCCGAAAGCCGCCGCTCGCGCGAGCAGGAGCTGGCCGCGTCGCGGCTGGCGGACGTGACGCTGACGCATTCCGCGGCGGAAGAGGAGCTGCTCCGGCGCCTCCTGCCGGGCATCTCGGCACGGGTCGTCCCCTGGCACGTGCCGCCGGGGCCGTTGCCATATGCCTGGCGCCGGCGCAGGAACCTCCTGTTCGTCGGCGGGCTGGCGCACGCGCCCAACGCGGACGCGCTGCGTTGGCTGGCATCGGAGATCATGCCGCGCATAGCAGGGATGAACCCCCGCCTCCGCTGCAAGCTGGTCGGTGTCGGGCTGACGGAGGCGGACCGTGCGTGGCTGCACCCGGCGATGGATGTGCTGGGACCGGTGCAGGACATCTCGCGCGTCTACCGCTCGGCGCGGGTCGCGCTGGCGCCGCTGCGGTTCGGTGCGGGCGTGAAGGGCAAGGTGCTCGAAGCGTTCGCCGCCATCCTGCCCTGCGCCATGACTCCGATTGCCGCTGAAGGCCTTGACCTGCCCGAAGCGCTTCGTCCGCTGGTCGCGGCGGATGCGGACGCGTTCGCACAACTGGTCGTGGCGCTGCACGACGATCCGGCAGCCAATCAGGCAGCAGGGGAAGCGGGGCGTGCTCTTGTGACCAGGACCACCTCCGAACCGGTGGTGGACGCCGCGCTGGCCAACGTCGCCGCTTCCGCCCGCGCGCTACGGTTCGGCTCTCGCGGGCGATATTGGCGTCCTGCATGTCAGGGTAGCGACGAGCAGGTTGATCTGCAGATACGTGCACAACCTGGCGGCGTCGCAGCAGGCATGCAGATGAGCTCATGGAGTGAGCACATCCCCAAGCCGCGGTAAGGGCGCGGGCGCACCGCCGGTCCTGGCACGCCTTTCCGGACAGGACGCAGGCCTCCGCGTTTCCACGGAGGCCTCATGTCTTGCA
>CAXTOD010000089.1:0-10076 GCA_964245705.1 uncultured Acetobacteraceae bacterium | reverse complement strand
GCCTGGACCGGCAGCGGCGCCCAGCGTGCCGGCGCGGCCGCTCATGCCGGCACCTGCTCGGGCACCCGGACCGGCTCCGTCGACGCTGCCGGTGCCCTTACCACCGTTCCGGCACCGGCAACCGGTGCCGTCCGGGCCAGCGTTTCCGACAGCATCCGGGCGACCTTGGCCGCCTCCGGCACGGCACGCAGCATCGGCTCGGGCTGGCCCAGGCGCCACGGCCTGGCATGCGGCCACAGCACCGCGTAGCCGAGCTTCTGCCGTCCGGCGACGGCGAGCGGGATGTCGCCGGTGCCGTCGGGCCATACGCGGACGGACGCGGAGTCGATCAGCCGCAGCGGCAGGTTCACGCTCATCGACAGCGCGATGCCGAAGCGCAGCACGAGCCGCTGGTCGGTCAGGGTGTAGACCGTCGAGCGGGCCAGCAGCCACGCGAACAGGACCAGCAGGCCCAGCGCCGCCACCCCCATCACGGCCAGACAGAGCACGCCGGCCAGGGTGCGGCCGGCGTTGCTCGGCCGGAAGTCGGCCACCGCGAACCAGCACAGCATCAGCCCGAGATAGCACGCCAGGCCGCGGACGTGCAGGGCGCGGCGGGCGAGCACGCGCCAGTCCGGCCTGTCCTGCCACAGGATGCGCTCGCCCGGCGGCAGGCGGCTCGGCAGCCCGCCCAGGCGGTCGCCGCGCCGGCGGATGATCGGCCCGGTCACAGCAGCGGCCCCAGCCGCGCCGGCGTCGCATACAGCGAGCCGCCGCCGAAATAGGCGACCAGCCTGTCCTCCTCGAGGAGCGTGACCTGGTCGGGATGCTTCAGCACCGGCACGTCGGCGAACTGCGCCGCCAGGATCGCGCGCACGCTCACCCGCTTCTGCCGGCGCAGGTAGCGCACGTAGGGTTCCGGGATCAGCACGTGGTGCCGGTCGGCGGCGAGCGCCCCGTCGAGCTCGATCTCGAGGTAGCGGACGTTGGTCTCGCTTTCGTCGATCCACAGGTCGCGCACGTAGCCGGCGACGACGCCGTCGGCGCCGATCACGGCCCAACCGCGCGGGTCGCGGCTGAGGGACACGACGTGGTACTCGCGGGCGTGGCGCATCGGCACCATCCGGTTGTCGCCCTTGAGGGTCAGGTCAGGCTCGTCGGTGCGCGCCACCCAGGAGGCCGGCCCGACCCCGTCCACCAGCGGGTTGCCGGTGGGGATCAGCGGCGCACCGGGAAACATCGCCGCCGGACGCGCGGCGATGGGGCCGTCCATCGGCGGGCGCGGCGCCTTCCAGATGCGGTTGTTAAGCGTGCGGAAGGTCTTCGGCGCCGGGATCGGCGGAAACACGCCGACCGGACCGCGCGTCTGCCGCTGCACGCCTTCCGGGGTCAGCGGGTAGCCTTCGCGCTTGTCCTCGCGGCGGAGATAGAAGATCAGGCCGGCAAAGAACGCCCAGAAGATGTAGAGGCTCAGCTGGGCGACGTCGATGTAGCGGGTGAAGGCAGCCGTCACGGCACGATGCTCCTCGGATCAGCGGGTCAGGCAGGTTCGGCTGGAACTGGGATGGCCGGCGCCAGGCCGGCCAGCGGGCCGATCGCGACCAGGGTCGCGAACAGAAGCAGGATCTCGATGCAGTACACCGCGCCGTAGCCGGTCGACTGGGTCGCCAGCACCGGGCCCAGGGTGCCGGCGCGGCCCAGCGCCGCGACCACGTCGTGGGTGACGCCGCCGAGCAGGATCGCGAGCCCGGCCGCGAACGCCTGCACCGCCCCCCAGGTGCCGAGCGCCAGCCCGCCTTCCCCGTCGCGCGCGTCCTCCATGGCCGCCGCCAGCGTGCCCACCACGAACACCGCGCTGCCCAGCCCGGTCAGCAGCGTGCCGGCGCCGAACAGCACGGTCGAGCCGAGCGGTCCTGCGAAGACCAGGGCCGCGAACGCCAGCAGGCCCAGGGTGACGCCGGCGGCCGCCAGCCGGTAGCGGTCGAGCTTCCGCCCGAGCAGGAGGGCGGACAGCGCGAACCCGCTCAGGCCGCCGACCGCGAGCAGCGCGGTCAGGGTGGTGGTGACGCCGACCGGAAGCCGCAGCACCTGGCCGCCATAGGGCTCGAGCAGCACGTCCTGCATGGAGAACGCCATGGTGCCGAGCCCGACCGACACGAGGCGCCGCCGCGGCCGGACGCCGGCGCCCAGGCTGCCGGTGACCAGGCTGCGGAACGCGTCGCGGAACGGGGCACGCGGCTGCGACAGGCCGTGCCGCTTCGGGTCGCGCACCTCCTGCTTCCACACCGCCGCGAGGTTGAGCAGCAGGGTCAGCACCGACGCGCCCTGGATCACCTGGATCAGGCGGAGCTCGCTGAACGGGGCCAGCAGCCGGCCGAACAGCACCGCACTCCCCAGCATGCCGGCGAGCAGCATGACGCAGAACAGCGTCACCACGCGCGAGCGCACCGCGGGCGGCGCCAGGTCGGTCGCCAGCGCCAGCCCCACCGTCTGGGTGGTGTGCAGCCCGGCGCCGACCAGCAGGAACGCCAGCGCCGACGCCGCCGGGCCGACGAAGGCGGGCGCGTTCGGGGCGTCGCCGGACAGCACGATCAGGGCGAACGGCATGATGGCGAAGCCGCCGAACTGCAGCAGCGTGCCCATCCACAGGTAGGGCAGCCGGCGCCAGCCGAGCACCGAGCGGTGGGTGTCGGAACGGTGCCCGACCACGGCGCGCAGCGGCGCCAGCACCAGGGGCAGGGAGATCATCAGCGCCACCAGCCAGGCCGGGACGCCCAGCTCGACGATCATCACCCGGTTCAGCGTGCCGATCACCAGCACCAGCGCCATGCCGACCGAGACCTGGAACAGCGACAAGCGCAGCAGCCGGCCGAGCGGCAGTTCCGGCGTCGCCACCGCCGCGAACGGCAGCAGCACGCTGGCCGCACCCCATCCACGCGCACTCAAGGTGCCGTAGCGGCTCACGGCGCGTCCTCGGCGCGGACGAGTTCCTGCGCCTGCGACACGTAGAACCCGGTGGACACGCGGTGGCTGCGGCCGGCGGCCCAGCCTTCCAGCGCCGGCTCGTTCCGCAGGCGTCGGCCGATCACGGTCTCGCCGACCGGCTCGATCGCCGGCGCCCGGTCGCCGCGCGGGAACAGCCGGCCGACCGCGTGCATCGCCGCCAGCGCCGGGGTGCGGGGAGCGAAGGTGAACAGCATCGAGCCGGTGGTGCATCGAGCGAACGCCGACAACACCGATACGACCTCGCGGACGGGATAATGGATCAGCGAGTCCATGGCGACGACGTGGTCGAACCGGCCGAACGTCGCCGCCTCGCGCATGTCGCCGGCCCTGAAGGCGATGCGGTGCGCCAGCCCGGCCGGCACCCGCGTGGCGGCGAGGTCCAGCAGGGTCGGCGACAGGTCCACCGCCACCACCTCGGCGCCGCGCCGCGCCGCCTCCACCGCGAACGCGCCGGTGCCGCAGCCGGCATCCAGGATGCGCCGGCCGTGCAGGTCGGCGGGCAGCCAGTCGAGCAGCGTGCCGCGCATGGCGTCGCGTCCGGCGCGCACGGTGGCGCGGATCCGCCCGACCGGCGCTTCGGAGGTGAGGCGCGACCAGGCCGCGGCCGCGGTGCGGTCGAAATAGGTTTCGAGCTCGGCCCGTCGTGCGCCGTAGGACACCGCCGACATCACTCGAAGCCCAGCAGGTCGAAGATGTCGCGGTCCTTCATCGGCGTGGCGTGCAGCGGCTCGACCCCGGCCCACAGCCGGGCGGCGAGCCGGAGGTACTCGTCCTTCACCGCGTCGAGTTCCGGCGAGGACGGCATCTCGAACAGGGTGGACTTCTGCAGCCGCGAGCGGCGGATCGCGTCGAGGTCGGGGAAGTGCGCCAGCATGCGCATGCCGATGGCGTCGTTGTAGCGGTCGATCTGGTCGGTGGCGGCGCTGCGGTTGACGATCACCCCGCCGAGCCGGACGTCGTAGTTGCGCGACTTGGCCCCGATCGCCGCCACGATCCGGTTCATCGCGAAGATGGAGTCGAAGTCGTTCGCCGCCACCACCAGCGCGCGGTCGGCATGCTGCAGGGGGGCCGCGAAGCCGCCGCACACCACGTCGCCGAGCACGTCGAAGATCACCACGTCGGTGTCCTCCAGCAGGTGGTGCTCGCGTAGCAGCTTCACCGTCTGCCCGACCACGTAGCCGCCGCAGCCGGTGCCGGCCGGCGGGCCGCCCGCCTCGACGCAGGACACGCCGCCATAGCCCGGGAACACGAAGTCCTCCGGCCGCAGCTCCTCGGGATGGAAGTCCACCGCTTCCAGCGCGTCGATCACCGTCGGCACCAGGCGCTTGGTCAGGGTGAAGGTGGAGTCGTGCTTGGGATCGCAGCCGATCTGCAGCACCCGCTTGCCGAGCTTGCTGAAGGCGACGGACAGGTTCGAGGAGGTGGTGCTCTTGCCGATGCCTCCCTTGCCGTACACCGCGAACACCTTGGCGGTGCCGATCCGCTGCCCGGGATCGAGCTTCACCTGCACGCTGCCCTCGCCGTCCTCGCAGGTGGTGCAGCCGGACGAGGCACGCAGCCGGGCAGGCAGGTCGAGAACGGTCATGCGGCAACTCCCGTGTGCAGGCCTTCGAGCCGGTCCTCGATGTCCTCGCCGGCGCGCTTGAGCATCTCGATGACGGACAGGTCGGGCGACCAGTAGCGGCGCTCGTGCGCCTCGATCAGCCGGTTGGCGATCTTGAGCGCTGCTGCCGGGTTCAGCTCGGCCAGGCGGCGGCGCATCGCGTCGTCGAGCACGTAGGTCTCGGTGAGCCGCTGGTAGATCCACGGCGCCACCTGCCCGGTGGTCGCCGACCAGCCGAGCGTGTTGGTGACGTGCGCCTCGATCTGCCGCACCCCCTCGTAGCCGTGCTCCAGCAGCCCCTCGTACCATTTCGGGTTCAGGGCCCGGGTGCGCGTTTCCAGCGTCACCTGCTCGGCCAGGGTGCGGACGACGCCGTCGCCGCGCGTCTGGTCGCCGATATACACCGAGGCGCCCTTGCCGGCGGTGGACAGCACCGCGCGGGTGATGCCGCCCAGCGTGTCGAAGTAGTGGTCGACGGTGGTGACGCCCAGCTCGACCGAGTCGAGGTTCTGGTAGGCAATGTCAACCTGGGACAGCACGTGCCGCAGCAGCCGGTCGTGGCGGCGCGGCGCGCCCTCGGTGCCGTAGGCGAAGCCCTTGCGTCGCAGGAACGCTTCCGCCAGCTCGTCTTCGTCGTTCCACACGCCCTGGTCGAGCATGTGGTTGACGTGCGAGCCGTAGGCGCCGTCGGCGTTGCCGAACACGCGCAGGCTGGCCTCGGCGAGGCTCCCGCCATGCGCCGCCTGGAACGCCAGCGCGTGCTTGCGCACGAAGTTCTGCTCCACCGGCTCGTCGGCCTCGGCCGCCAGCAGGCTCGCCTCCGCCAGTAGCTTGGTCTGCATCGGCAGCAGGTCGCGGAAGATGCCCGACAGCGTCACCAGCACGTCGATGCGCGGCCGGCCGAGCCGGTCGAGCGGCACCAGCCTGGCGCCGATCAGCCGGCCGTAGCTGTCGTGCCGCGGCTCGGCGCCGAGCAGGGCCAGCACCTGCGCCAGCGGGCCGCCCTCGGTCTTGAGGTTGTCGGTGCCCCACAGCACCATCGCCACCGTTTCCGGCAGCGCCCGCCCGTCCCGGGCGTGGCGGGCCAGCAGCCGCTCCGCCTGCCGGCCGCCTTCCTGCAGGGCGAACGCGGATGGGATCCGGAAGGGGTCGAAGCCATGGAGGTTGCGCCCCGTGGGCAGCACGTCGGTGGTGCGTAGCAGGTCGCCGCCCGGCGCCGGACGCAAGTAGCCGCCGTCCAGCGCGTGCAGGATTGCCGGGATCTCGCTGTCCTCGGCCAGCTTCCGGTCGAGCGTGGCGCGCGCCTCCGAATCCTCGATCGCCAGCGCGTCCAGCATGGCGCCGCGGGCGTCGGCGCCCGGGGGTGCGCCGATCACGTGCAGGCCGTTCGGGATCAGCGTGTACTCGAGCTCGGTGACGGCCTCGACCAGGCGCGCGATTGGCGCCGCGGGGTCGTCCCAGGGCGGGTCCGCCGGCGCCAGCTCCACCGTGGCGGCCTGGGCCTGGATCAGCCCGGCCAGCAGGACGCGCTGTTCCGCCGGCGCGTCGGGCTCCATGGTCCGCCAGCGGTCGAGCGACACCTTGAGCTCCAGCAGCCCGCGATACAGCCCGGCATGGGCGATCGGCGGCGTCAGGTAGGAGATCAGCGCCGCCCCGGTGCGCCGCTTGGCGAGCGCCCCCTCGGACGGGTTGTTGGAGGCGTAGACGTAGAAGTTCGGCAGGTCGCCGATCAGGCGGTCCGGCCAGCAGCCGGCGGACAGGCCGGTCTGCTTGCCCGGCATGAACTCCAGCGCGCCGTGGGTGCCGAAATGCAGCACCGCGTGCGCCGCGAAGTCCTCGCGCAGCCAGCGGTAGAACGCGGAGAAGGCATGCGTCGGCGCGAAGCTGCCCTCGAACAGCAGCCGCATCGGGTCGCCCTCGATGCCGAAGGCCGGCTGCACGCCGACGAACACGTTGCCGAGTTGCGCGCCCAGCACCAGCAGGCCGCGCCCGTCGCTGTTGTGCCGGCCGGGCGCCGGGCCCCAGTGCCGCTCGATCTCCGCGAGGTGGCGCTCGCGCCGCACGTGGTCGTCGACGGGGATGCGCGCCGCGACGTTGGCGTCGGTGCCGTAGCGCTCGGCGTTGCCCTGCAGGATGCGCGCGCGCAGCGCGTCGACGGTGGGCGGCAGCTCGACCGCATAACCCGCCGCCTGCATCGCGCGCAGCGTGTTGTGCAGCGACGCGAACACCGACAGGTAGGCGGCGGTCCCGGTGCTGCCGCTGTTGGGCGGGAAGTTGAACAGCACCACGGCGACCCGCCGCTCGGCGCGCTGCGACCGGCGCAGCGCCACCAGCTTCGCCACCCGGGCGGCGAGGGTGGTGGCGCGCTCCGGATGCGCCACCATGTCGCGGCGCTGCTCGGCCTGCTCGGAGCGGCCGCCGAAGGTCATCGGCCAGATCGCGCCGTCGAGCTCCGGGATCGCCACCATCATCGCCGACTCGACCGGGCTCAGGCCGCGCCCGTTCGCATCCCACTGCTCCAGCGTCTGGAACTCGACCGGATGCGCGGCGAGGTAGGGCACGTCCAGCCCGGCCAGCAGCGTTTCGGCGGCACGCGCGTCGTTGTAGGCGGGGCCGCCCACCAGGGAGAAGCCGGTGAGCGACAGCACCGCGTCCACCGCCGGCACGCCGTCCCGGACGAAGAATCGGTCCACCGCCGGGCGCGAATCTAGGCCGGACGCGAAGGCCGGAATCACACGCAACCCGCGCACCTCCAGCGCCGCGATCACCCCGTCGTAGTGCGCGGTGTTGCCGGCCAGCACGTAGGAGCGCATCAGCAGCACGCCCACCGTGCCGGCCGTGCCGCCGGACGGCAGCGCCTCGACCCGCTCCGCGATCCGGCCCGGGATGCGCGGGTGGTAAAGGCCGGTCTCGGGATACTCGACCGGCGCCGCCGCGCGATGCAGCCCGGCCTCGCCCTCCCGCAGGCCTGCGGCATAGCGTCCGACCAGCAGCCGGACCAGGCTGGCGATGTTCTCCTCCGACCCCGCCAGCCAGTACTGCAGCGCCAGGAAGTAGGCGCGCGCGTCCTGCGCGGCGCCAGGGATGTAGCGCAGCAGCTTCGGCAGCTTGCGGAGCATGCGCATCTGGCGCTCGCCGCTGGCATGGCCGCCGTTCTTGCCGCGGTTGCCGCGCAGCTTCTTCAGCAGCGACATGACGCCGCCCGACTCCGCCGACATGTCGAACCGGCCGAGCCGCGTCAGGCGCACCACCTCGCCGGCGGACAGGCAGCACAGCATCGCATCGCACCCGGCGCGGCGCGCCTGCAGCGCCGGCAGCACCGCGCGGATGTGGTCGTCGAGGAACAGCATGGTAGCGATCACGATGTCGCCGCGCGCGATGTCGGCCAGGCACGCGGCCAGGGCCTCCGGGTCGCCGTGCCACTCGTCCGCGGCGTGGACCTGCAGCGCCAGGCCCGGGATCTCCCGGCGCAGCAGCGCCTCGGCGCGGCCCGCGGCGCTGGACAGGTGGCTGTCCATCGTCACCACGACGACGCGAACGGGCACGGCGTCAGCGTGCGTAGTGCGCTTTGGCGTCATAAAGCGTTCCAACCGTGATGGTGGCGACGCCGCGCTCGCGGGCGAAGCGTTCGGTGTTGCGCCGGGCCTTGTTGCGGACGAAGAACGGGATCCGGCCCAGCTCGCGCTCGGCGTCGCTGGACCATTCGCTTTGCGCGTCCGGCGCGGGAACGGCAGCCTCGGCCGCCGCCGGTGGGTTCCCATGGCCCACGCCCAGGTGGGAGGGTGCCGCGTCATCGGAGAACTCGAAATCGTCCCGGAACAGCCCGAGCAGGTGCTCCTCGAGGCCCATCATCAGCGGGTGGACCCAGGTGTCGAACAAAACGTTGGCGCCCTCGAACCCCATCTGCGGCGAGAAGCGCGCCGGGAAGTCCTGCACGTGCACCGGCGCCGAGATCACCGCGCAGGGGATGCCGAGGCGCTTGGCGACGTGCCGCTCCATCTGCGTGCCCAGCACCAGCTCCGGCTGCGACGCCGCGATCGCCGCCTCGACCGCGAGGTAGTCGTCGGTCACCAGCGCCTCGACGCCGTGACGCGCCGCCGCCTCGCGCAGCTCGCGCGCACCTTCCCGGCTGTAGCTGCCGAGCCCGACCAGGGTGAAACCCAGCTCCTCGGTGGCCACACGTGCGGCGGCGATCGCGTGGCTCGCGTCGCCGAACACGAACACCCGCTTGCCCGTGAGGTAGTTGGAGTCGACCGAGCGCGAGTACCAGGGCAGACGCGACGGCGCCCCGGCCAGCACCGGCGCCGGATCGACGCCGGCCAGCGCCGCCAGCTCGGCCACGAAGTCGCGTGTGGCGCCGACCCCGATCGGCACCGTGCGGGTGGCGGCCTGGCCGAAGCGCCGCTGCAGCAGCTGCGCCGCCTGTCCCGCCACCTCCGGATACAGCACCACGTTGAAGTCCGCCGCACCCAACCGCGCCAGGTCCGCCGGCGACGCGCCGAGCGGCGCCACCACGTTCACCGCGATGCCGAGCGACTCGACCAGCGCGCGGACCTCGCGCAGGTCGTCACGGTGGCGGAAGCCGAGCGAGGTCGGGCCCAGGATGTTGCAGCACGGGCCGGCCATCGGGCCCCGCGCCGGCTTTTCCGTGCCGGCGCAGGCGCGCACCAGCTGGTAGAAGGTCTCGCCGGCGCCCCAGTTTTCCTTGCGCTGGTAGGCCGGCAGCTCCAGCGCCACCACCGGCACCGGCAGGCCGAGCGCCCGGGCGAGGCCGCCGGGATCGTCCTGGATCAGCTCCGCGGTGCAGGACGCGCCGACCATCAGCAGCTCGGGCCGGAACCGCTCCCACGCGTCCTGCGCCGCCCGCTTGAACAGGGCGGCGGTGTCGCCGCCGAGGTCGCGCGCCTGGAAGGTGGTGTAGGTCACCGGCGGCCGGGTGTCGCGGCGCTCGATCATGGTGAACAGCAGGTCGGCATAGGTGTCGCCCTGCGGCGCGTGCAGGACGTAGTGGACGCCGCGCATGGAGGCGGCGACCCGCATCGCCCCCACATGCGGCGGTCCCTCATAGGTCCAGAGGGTGAGCTGCATCGCCTACACCGCCAGCCGGGTGCGTCGGTCGAGCGGCCGCACGAACAGGGCGGCGAGGTCGGCGGCCTGCTCGTAGCCCTGGATCGGGGTGAACAGCAGCTCGATCGACCACTTGGTGGTGATCCCCTCCGCCTCCAGCGGGTTGGCCAGCCCGAGCCCGCACACCGCGAGGTCGGGGGCGGCGGCGCGGCAGCGGTCGAGCTGCCGGTCGACGTCCTGTCCCTCGCTGAGCAGGACGCCCTGCGGCAGCAGCTCCAGCTCGGGCTGCATGGACGCGCGGTGCAGGAACGGCGTGCCGACCTCGACCAGCTCCATGCCCAGCTCGCGGTGGAGGAACCGTGCCAGCGGCAGCTCCAGCGCCACCACCGGCACCGGCAGGCCGAGCGCCCGGGCGAGGCCG
>CAXTOD010000088.1:0-10129 GCA_964245705.1 uncultured Acetobacteraceae bacterium | reverse complement strand
CGCTCGCGCACCAGGGCGCGGGCGATGCCGACGCGCTGCGCCTCGCCGCCGGACAGGGTCAGCGGCCAGGCCTCCAGCCGGTGGCCGAGCCCGACCTCCTCCAGCGCCGCCACGGCGCGGTCGCGCGCGTCGCGTCCGGGCAGGCCGAGCGTCACGTTCTCCCACACCCGGCGCCAGGGCAGCAGCCGGCTTTCCTGGAACACCACCGCGACGTGGGGCGGCACAAGCACCTGCCCTTCCTCGACCGGATCGAGCCCGGCCAGGGTGCGAAGCAGCGTGGTCTTGCCCGACCCGCTGCGTCCGAGCAGGGCCAGGAACTCGCCCGGCCCGATGGCGAGGTCGAGGCGGTCCAGCACGGCGTTGCCGTCGAACCGGCGGGTCAGCCCCTCGATGCGGATCGCCGGCTCCGCCGGCCGCTCGTAGCTCATCGGTGCACCCTTGGGCTCATGCCCGGCCCCCGTAGGACGGCCGCCAGGCCAGCAGCGTCCGCTCCAGCACGCGCACGACCTGGTCGCTGAGCAGGCCCAGCAGGGCGTAGACCAGCAGCCCGACCAGGATGATGTCGGTGCGCAGGAAGTCCTCCGCGTCGGTCATCATGTGGCCGATGCCGGAGTTGGCGTTCACCTGCTCGGCCACCACCAGCATCAGCCAGGAGATGCCCACCGAGAAGCGCAGGCCGGTCAGCAGGTCCGGCAGCGCGCCCGGCAGCACGATCTGGCGTATGGTCTGGCGGCGCGACAGGCCCAGGGTGCGCCCCATCTCCAGCAGCTTGGGGTCGATTGAGCGGATGCCCTTGTACAGGTTGAGGTAGATCGGGATCATCGAGCCCAGCGCCACCAGCGCCACCTTGGGCAGCTCGCCGATGCCGAACCACAGGATGAACAGCGGCACCAGGGCCAGCGCCGGCAGGGTGCGCAGCATCTGCATCGGCGCGTCGATCGCCTCCTCGCCGAGCCGCGACAGGCCCGCCATCAGGGCCAGCGCGACTCCGGCGACCACGGCGATGGCCAGGCCCGAGCCGGCGCGGACCAGCGACACCAGCAGGTTGCGCGGCAGCGTGCCGTCGGCGGTGAGGCCGACCGCGGTGGACAGGATGCGCAGCGGCGAGGCCAGGGTCTGCGGCGACACCAGGCCAATGGAGGATGCCAGCTGCCACGCGGCCAGCAGCAGCAGCGGCGACACCAACCGGCGGAGCAGGCCGCTCGGCATCGACCGGCCTGTCCTGGCCCGGCCGCGTGCCGGCCTCGGCGTCGTCGCGGCGGCGGCGTCGCCGCGCGGCCTGACCGTCATGTCGAGCACGATGATCCCTTTCCTCGTCCGGTGAGGACGAGGCAGAAAATCATCACACCGAGCAGGCGGTCAAGGATTACCCTGTCTTCGGTCGTTGTTCACCAGGTTGTGCGCTGATGAATGCGCTGAGGTTGGCTATGCCGCGCGCCGTCACGCTCTGGGTCAGGACGTGGATCGGCCTGCTGACGCCGAGCAGGATCGGCCCGACCTGCAACCCCTCGGCGGCCGCCTTGAGCAGCGAGTAGCTGATGTTGGCCGCGTCCAGGGTCGGCATGATCAGCAGGTTGGCCGAGCCGCTCAGCCGGCTGTCCGGCACCGTGCGGCTGCGCAGCGCCTCGCTCAGCGCGGTGTCGGCCTGCATCTCGCCATCCACCTCCAGCTCGGGCGCGGCAGCACGGATCAGGCCCAGGGCGTGGCGCATCTTGCGGGCCGAGGCGCTGTCGCTGGAGCCGAAGTTGGAGTGCGACAGCAGGGCTGCGCGCGGCTGGAGCCCGAACTCGCGCACCGCGTCGGCGGCCAGCAGGGTCATCTCGCAGATCTGCTCTGGCGTGGGGTCGACCACCATGTGGGTGTCGCAGAAGAACAGCGCGCCGTTGCCCTGGATCAGGGCGGTCAGGGCGTAGACCCGGTTGGCGGCCTTGCGGGCCGGGATCACCGGCAGCACGTAGCGCACCTGCTGCCACCACGCGTTCAGCCCGCCGACCAGGGCGGCGTCGACGATGCCGGCGCGCAGCAGCATGGAGGCGGCGATGGTCGGGCGACGGCGCAGCGCGCGCTCGGCCGCCTGCATCGGCAGGCCGCGCCTGCCGACCAGGTGCTGGTATTCCGCGGTCAGCGGCCCGAACAGCTCGGAGGTGTCGGGATCGATCACCTCCACGTCGTGGTCGAGGTCCAGCCGCAGCCCCATGGAGCGCAGCCTGCCCTCGATCACGCTGCGGCGGCCCAGCAGCACGGGCCGGGCGATGCGGTCGTCCACCACCGCCTGGGCGGCGCGCAGCGTGCGCTCGTCCTCGCCTTCGGCATAGGCGATGCGCTTCGGGTTCTTGCGCGCCGCCTCGAACACCGGGCGCATCACCTGGCCGGAGCGGTACACCACGTCGTCGAGGTCCTGGCGGTAGGCCTCGAAGTCGGCGATCGGGCGCTCGGCGACGCCGGTCTCCATGGCCGCCCTCGCCACCGCCGGCGCCACCACCAGGATCAGGCGCGGGTCGAACGGCTTGGGGATGATGTACTCGGGCCCGAACACCGGCGCGTCGCCGCCATAGGCCGCCGCCACCGCCTCGCTGGCCTCGATCCGGGCGAGCTCGGCGATCGCTTCCACCGCCGCCACCTTCATCGCCTCGTTGATCTCGCGGGCACCGCAGTCGAGCGCGCCGCGGAAGATGAACGGGAAGCAGAGCACGTTGTTGACTTGGTTCGGGTAGTCCGAGCGGCCGGTGGCGATGATCGCGTCGGGGCGCACGGCGCGCGCGAGGTCGGGGGAGATCTCCGGCTCCGGGTTGGCGAGCGCCAGGATGAAGGGGTTCGGCGCCATGTCGCGCAGCCAGTCCGGCTTCAGCACGCGCGGCGCCGACAGGCCCAGGAACACGTCGGCGCCCGGCAGCACCTCGGGCAGGGTGCGCGCCTCGGTGTGCCGGGCGTAGCGGGCCATGTTCGGGCCCATGTCGGGATCGCGGCCGGCATGGACCACGCCCTTGACGTCGGTCAGCGTCACGTTCTCCGGGCGCAGGCCCATCGCCACCAGCAGGTCGACGCAGGCGAGCGCTGCGGCGCCAGCGCCGGAGGTCACCAGGCGCACGTCGGACAGGAGCTTGTCCTGCAGCTTGAGCCCGTTGGTGATGGCGGCGGCGCACACGATCGCGGTGCCGTGCTGGTCGTCGTGGAACACCGGGATCCGCATGCGGCTGCGCAGCTCGCGCTCGATGCGGAAGCACTCGGGGGCCTTGATGTCCTCCAGGTTGATGGCGCCGAAGGTCGGCTCCAGCGAGGCCACGATGTCGATGAAGCGGTCCGGGTCGGCGGCGTCGATCTCGAGGTCGAACACGTCGATGTCGGCGAACTTCTTGAACAGGACCCCCTTGCCCTCCATCACCGGCTTGGACGCGAGCGGGCCGATGTTGCCGAGCCCCAGCACCGCGGACCCGTTGGTGATCACGCCCACCAGGTTGCCGCGCGCGGTGTAGTCGCGCGCGAGGTCGGTGTCGGCCTTGATCGCCTCGCACGGGGCGGCGACGCCGGGGGAGTAGGCCAAGGCGAGGTCGCGCTGCGTCGCCATGCGCTTGGTTGGCACCACCGCCAGCTTTCCCGGCTTCGGCAGGCGGTGGTAGTCCAGCGCCGCCCGGCGGAAGTTCTCGTCCATGGGCCGTTCCTCGTCCTGCCGCGCCGCGCGGGCCGCCCGTCGGGGAACGGCGGGCCGGACCCGCTCGGGGAGAGCGGCGATCTGCCCGCCTGTGGCGATGCACACGGTGGCGATGCGCGTGTCGGGACCAAGGTCCCCACAGCGTCCGTCGGCGTCAAGGCCGGGGTGCGTCCGGAACGTGCCGGGCGGTGGCGGAAGCGGGCGTCCCGTTGCGCCGTGTGGCGTATCTGCCGTTCAACACGGGCGATGACGGACCGTGCGGATCCCGATCCCGCGGTCGGGCGCATTGGCCGGGCCGCTTCGGGCCGGCGCCGCACCTGCCCTGGCGACTGCCGCCCATCCGCGCCCCGGACAGGGCAGCGGCACCGCCATCCCCGGCTCACGCAAACGGCAATCCTTCCTCGGGCCGGGTGCGATTGCAGGACGCGGATGGGCTCCCAATTCCGTTCCGGTTCCTGGAGTGGACGACATGCGGGCACATCGCGTCGTGGGCCTGACGGTGTCGGTCATGCTGACCGGGTGCGTGGTCGAGCCACCGCCCGCGCCGTTGCTGCCCTTGCCGGTCAGCTCCGGGCCCGCTCCGACGAGCTACGGCACGCAGGCGCCGGCGGCGGCGACCCAGGCGCGGGCGACGACCCAGACGCGCACGCTTGGCAGCCAGCGCGTCACAACCGCCACTCCGGTCGCGGTCTACGCGGGCTACCCTGCCTATGCCGTCTATCCCGCCTACCCCGTCTACGGGCCCTACCCCTTCTATGCGGGCTACTACCCGTATCCGTTCTTTCCGGGCTATTTCGGCTTCGGCTTCGGTTTTCCCTGATTGGCAGAAGCGTCGCGGAACACGGGTCCGTCCCGACGATGCGGGTCGCTGGAGTGGCGTAGCAGCCGCCATGCCCGGTGACCCGGCGGCACGTCCATCCCGGTCCTGACGCCCTGACGCGTCGGATGCGGATCAGCCGCGAGCACCCCTCGTGACGTACGCCAGGGCGGCGAGGACGGCGGTGCCCGCGATCCAGATCGCCACGAGCAGGACGATTCCGAACGTGCCGGCAAGGCTGGAGGCGAGCATCACGTGCAGGTAGCCGCCGGTCCGGGCCGCGTCCTGGAATGCGGACAGGTTGCCCAGGACCTGCGTCGCCATCAGCACCTGCCACAGCAGCAGCAGGGTGACGGCGATCCAACCGAGCAGTCCGCGTCCGCGGCGTCCGGACGTCATGGCTTCCGCATCCGTTCGCGCATCTTCCCCCGCTGGCCAGGGCGGATCACACGGACGATGCCGCCGACCGGCCGATGGTCGTCAACAGGCTGTCCTGGTGCACGGCCGGCAGGACGCCACGCCCGGCAGCACGCCGCCTGCCGCCGTTCGCGCGAGGCCAGGCTCCTGTCGAGGGCGTTCCCGTGGATCATGGACCGACCCACGCTGCCCGAGCCGGTGCGTCCGGGCAACACGACACAGGCGCGTGCGCTGCGGTCGGGACTGCTGGACGGAACCGGTTGGGACGCTCACCTTCCCGCCTTTCCCGTCAACGCCGAGGCCCACGCATGACCACGACGCCTTCCTCCGCCAGCACCACCCCGACGCACGGGTTCCGCAGCCTGCCCGGCAGCTGCCGCGCGCTGCCGGCCGGCAGCGCCCGGGTCGGCGCGGTGCCGGACGACCACGTCGTCGAGGCCAGCATCTACCTGAAGCCGCGCGACGAGTCGGCGCTGGACCGGGAGCTGGCCGGGATCGCCGATCCGGACGCGAAGCGCGCCCATATGGCCCAGGCGCGCGCGGCGCTGTATCGCGACGACATCCGGCAGGTGTCGGAATACGCGTCCGGCCACGGGCTCACGGTGATCCAGGCGGTACCGGCCCGTCGCCTGGTGCAGGTCGCGGGCTCCCCGTCCGCGGTCGGCACCGCGTTCGGCACCTCCCTGTCGCTGTACAACGCGGACGGGGTCGAGTTCCGTGGCCATTCAGGCGAGGTGCAGCTGCCGGAGCACCTCCACGGGCTGGTGGAGTCCGTGCTCGGGCTGGACACGCGGGCGATCGCCCACACCCGGATCGTGCGGCCGCGCCTGGCGCAGCCCGCCGGGCTGGAGCCCAACAAGATCGCTCCGTTGTACGACTTCCCGACCGGCGTGACCGGTGCGGGCGTCACCATCGCGCTGATCGAGCTCGGCGGCGGGTTCAAGGCGTCGGACAACGCCACCGCCTTCAAGGCGATGGGGCTCGCGGTGCCGCGCGTGATCGCGGTGTCGGTGGACGGGGCCAAGAACGCCACCGGCTCGGACGCCGACGGCGAGGTGGCGCTCGACATCCAGGTGGCGGGCGGCCTGGCGCCGGGGGCGGAGATCGCGGTGTACTTCGCGCCCAACACCGATGCCGGGTTCTCGGACGCGATCAGCCAGGCGGCGCACGACACCGCCAACAAGCCGTCGGTGATCTCCATCAGCTGGGGCGGCCCGGAAAGCAGCTGGACCGCGAGCTCGGTCACCACCATGAACTCGGTGCTGCAGGACGCGAAGGCGCTCGGCATCTCGGTGTATGTCGCGTCCGGCGACAGCTTGGCCACCGACGGTGTCGACGACGGCAAGGCGCATGTCGACTTCCCCGCCTCCTCGCCCTACGCGATCGGCTGCGGCGGCACCCGCATCACCCATTCCGCCACCAGCATCAGCGCGGAGGTGGTGTGGAACGACGACGCGTCGGGCGACGGCGGCACCGGCGGCGGGATCAGCGACCTGTTCGGGGTGCCGGCGTTCCAGACCGGCGTGACCCTGCCGCCCAGCGTCAACGGCGGCCGCAAGGGGCGCGGCGTGCCGGACGTCGCCGGCGACGCGTCGCCGGCCAGCGGCTACCTGATCGTGATCGACGGCAAGAAGGAGGTGGTGGGCGGCACCAGCGGGGTGGCGCCGCTCTGGGCGGGCTTGACCGCGCTGATCAACCAGAAGGCGGCGGTGCCGGTCGGCTTCCTGCCGGACTTCCTTTATCCACAGGCAAAGGCCGGCAAGAAGCTGACGATCGAGATCACCAAGGGCGACAACAAGCCGGCGAACTCGACGATCGGCTACAACGCCGGCCCGACCTGGAACGCCTGCACCGGTCTCGGCCGCCCCGACGGCAAGGCGTTGTTCGCCGCCCTGACCGCGCGCACCGCCACCGCCACCGCGGAAGCGTGATCCGGACGGGCGGCCGGCGCACGTCCCGCGCCGGCCGCCCGCACCTTCAATCGCCGCGGCCGATCCGGTCCAGGATCGCGATGGTTTCCACGCAGGCTGCCGCGGCCTCGCGGCCCTTGTTGTGCACGTCCGGGCGCGAGCGCGACACGGCCTGCGCGTCGGTGTACGTGGTGAGCACCCCGAAGGCGATCGGCACCCCGGCGTCGAGGCTGGCCTGCATCAGCCCGACCGTGGCGCCCAGGCTGATGAACTCGAAATGCGCGGTGTCGCCCTTGATCACGCAGCCGAGGCAGATCACGCCGCGGTAGCGCCCGCTGCGGGCCAGCGCCCGGGCGATCAGCGGCAGCTCGAACGCGCCGGGGGCGGCGATCACGTCCTCCTCGCGCACGGCGACGTCGTGCTCGGCCAGCCATTCGAGGGCGCCGGCGCGCAGGCCGCCGGTGACCTCCTCGTTGAAGCGGCTGACCACCAGCGCCAGGCGGGGAGGCACGTCGAACCGCAGCACGGGGATTGCGGACGGGGTGTTGGTGCTCATCGATCCTCCTACTCCGCGGCACGGTCTGTCGGCTGCACGCCGGCCAGCACATGGCCCATGCGGTCGCGCTTGGTGCGCAGGTAGGCCTGGTTGTAGGCGGTCTGCGGCATCTCCAGCCCGACCCGGGCGGCGACGGTGAAGCCGCGCCCTTCCAGGGCCGCGACCTTGTCCGGGTTGTTGGTCAGCAGCTCCAGCGTGGTCACGCCGCAATCGCGCAGGATCACCGCCGCCACCGACCAGTCGCGCGCGTCGGCGGCGAAGCCCAGCCGGTGGTTGGCGTCCACCGTGTCGAGCCCGCGGTCCTGCAGCGCGTAGGCGCGTACCTTGTTGGCGAGCCCGATGCCCCGCCCTTCGTGGCCGCGCAGGTAGAGCAGCACGCCGCTGGGGGCGCCTGCGATCCGCGCCAGCGCCGCCTGCAGCTGGCTGCCGCAGTCGCAGCGCAGCGAGCCGAACACGTCGCCGGTGACGCATTCCGAATGCAGCCGCACCAGGGCCGGGGGCGTCCGCGCCGATCCCGGGTCGCCCTTCAGCAGAGCCAGGTGCTCGTGGCCGTCGCGGTCGCGGTAGGCGCGCATCTCGAACACGGCGTCGGACAGGGCGACCGGCAGGGTGGTGGTGGCGACGCGCTCGACCAGCGGTTCCGGCGCGGCTGCCTCGGCGGCGGAAAGGTGGGCGACCAGCTCGGCCACGGTCACGATCGGCAGGCCGTGGGTGGCGGCGAACCCGCGCAGCTCGTCCATGCGGGCCATGGAGCCGTCCGCGCTCATCACCTCGCAGATCACCGCCGCGGGCCGCAGCCCGGCGAGCCGCACCAGGTCGATCGAGCCCTCGGTGTGGCCGGCGCGCACAAGCACCCCGCCTTCCACCGCGCGCAGCGGGAACACGTGCCCGGGCGATACCAGGTCCGAGGGCTCCGCGTCCGGGGCGGTCGCGGCCTGAATGGTGCGGGCGCGGTCGTGGGCGGAGATGCCGGTGGTCACGCCGGTGGTCGCCTCGATGGACACGGTGAAGGCGGTGGAGCGCGGTGCCCGGTTGTGGGCGACCATCATCGGCAGGCCGAGCCGCTCCACCTGCGCCGCCTCGAGCGGCAGGCACACCAGACCGCGCCCGTGGGTGACCATGAAGTTGACCGCCTCGGGGGTCGCGAACTCGGCCGCGATCACCAGGTCGCCCTCGTTCTCGCGTGTCTCGTCGTCGGTCATCAGCACCATGCGGCCGGCCCGCAGCGCGTCGAGCGCCGCCCGGATCGACGGCGGCACCGCGGCGTCGGGCGTCATGACCCCGCCCTCAGCAGCTGTTCCACGTACTTGGCCATCACGTCGACCTCCACGTTCACCGGCGATCGCGGCCGGAGGCCGCCCAGGGTGGTGTGCTCCCAGGTGTGCGGGATGACCGTGACGCCCACAGTGAACCGGTCCTCCCCGTTCTCCGCTTCCGGCTCGTCCAGGCGGTTCAGGGTCAGGCTGATGCCGTCCAGGGTGATCGAGCCCTTCGGCACGCAGTAGCGGCGCAAGCCGGCCGGCAGCGAGAAGCGCAGGCTCCACGCGTCGCCGGCAGGCTCGACCGACTGGAGGGTGCCGACCCCGTCGACGTGGCCCTGCACGATGTGGCCGGACAGCCGGGTCGCGGGCGTGACGGCGCGCTCCAGGTTGACGCGGTCGCCGGGCTGCAGCCGGCCCAGCGCGGTCACCGACAGGGTCTCGGTGCTGGCGAAGAACGAGGCCGAACCCTCCGCATCGAACCGGGTCACGGTGAGGCAGACGCCGTTCACCGCCACGCTGTCGCCCAGCGCGAGGTCGGGGAACCCGGTGCGGAGGTCGAGCCGCATGTCGCCCTGCCCGGGACCCTGCCCCGGCACCACCGCCGCGACGTGGCCCAGCCGTTCTATGATGCCCGAGAACATGCATCCTCCCCATCGGGTTCGAGTGCGGCCAGCTCCGGCAGCAGCGTTAGCGGCGAAACGTCGTGGCCGGGCGCCAGCGCCACCGACCAACGGTCGGGGCCGGAGCCGGATCGGCGGATGGTCAGCCAGTCGTCCCACAGCCCGTGGTGGCGCAGGCTGTCCAGCAGGCGCGGGCCGGCTTCCACCATCGCCCACAGCACGCCGGCATCGGCCAGCACCGGCAGCAGCCGGTCCGGCGATGGGACCAGCCGCAGGTCGAAGCCGCGCGCCGCGGCGGCGGCGGCATAGCCCTCCGGCAGCGAACGGCCGAGCACGGCGAGCAGGCGCCGGCGGTCCGGGTGGTCCGGCAGGTGGCGGACGGTGAAGTGCGGCCGGTCGGTGCGGACCGTGCCGGCGCCGGTCACCACCGCGTCGGTGGCCCGGCGCAGGCGGTGCGCCAGGCGAAGCGAGCCGGCGTCGGTGAAGGTCCTGGCGCCGGGCGGTCGAGCGCCTGCTTGACGGTGATCCAGGGCCTGCCCTCGGTCGCCCAGCGGTGGAACGGCGCGATCAGCGCGCGGCAGTCGCGGTGGAGGCGGGCTTCCTCCGCACCGGTGCCGGTGCCGAGCTGGTGCACGACCAGCCCGCCTTCGCGCAGCCGGTCGGCGCCGTGGCCGCCGACATGCGGGTTGGGATCCGGGCAGCCGATCCAGACCGTCCGCACCGGGCTGCGGAGGATCGCCTCGGTGCAGGGGCCGGTGCGGCCCTGGTGGTTGCAGGGTTCCAGCGTCACCAGCAGGGTGTGCGCCTCGGCAAGCCGTCCGGTCTCGGCCAGGCGACGCAGCGCCAGCGCCTCGGCGTGCGGCTGTCCCGCCCGCTCGTGGCCGGCGGCGACCAGCAC
>CAXTOD010000087.1:2809-10149 GCA_964245705.1 uncultured Acetobacteraceae bacterium | reverse complement strand
CCCAGACGCAGAAACCGACCCGGGTTGGCCTGACGGTGAAACCAGTCGCCGAGCGTCGCGATCGGCGTCGAGCGGCCGGGATGCCGCAACCCGGCAACGTGCCGGGACGCGCCAACCGTTCCGTTCCGGATGGCTGGGCCCGTCATGGCCGCGGCACGAGAACCGCGGTGCGGTCGGACAGCATCCAGGCCAGCCGGTACTGCCAGGCTCCGGCCGGCATCGCGCCGCGGGCGTCGCCCGGCCGGGGCTCCCGCCGGACGGGGTGCTGCAGCATGCTGGCCCCGATCAGGACCAGGCGCCTGACCGGGGACACGACGCAGCGCCCCTGGCGCAGGTAGGCAGGGCCGCGTCGCAGGATGCGCACGCCGATCTCGCGGTAAAGGCGCGCGGCCGCCGGGATGGCGACGGCCGAGCGGCCGGGCAGCGCCGCGTAGCCCAGCGCGCCGCTGCGGTAGCGGTCTTCCGCCACCCCGAGCAGGCGCTGCACGGCGGCGAAGGCGGCAGCCGGGTCGTCCAGCACCGTCGCCGCCGTCGTTCCGGGCGGAAGCCAGCTGCGCGGAAGATAGAGCCGGCCGCGCCCCGCATCCTCGCCGACGTCGCGGGCGATGTTGGTGAGCTGCATGGCGATGCCGAGATCGACCGCGTGCGGCCGCGCCGCCGGGTCGGTCACCCCCAGCACGTCGCACATCATCAGGCCGACCGTCCCGGCGGCGCCGTAGGCGTAGCGCAGCAGGGCCGCCTCGTCCGCCACCTGGACCGGCTCCAGGTCGGCCAGCATGGTGTCGACCAGCGCCGCGGCGGCGTCGGGATCCACTTGGAGCGACAACAGGCGCCGTCCCAGCGGGGTGGCGCCGCGGCCGGCGAGGAGGTCGGCGCGCAGGCTGCGCAGGACCTGTCCGGCCAGGACCGGGTCGGGCGACTCGTCGGCGAGGTCGTCGATCGCGCGGCAGGCGGCATACAGCCGGGCGGCGCGGCTGAGCATCGCGGGGCCGAGCAGCCGGCCCGCCAGCCGGAATGAGCGCCCGTGCCGCGCCAGGACGGCGAGGTCGTCGCGGCCGCTCATGCGGCGGTGCCGAGGGCGGGCGAGATCTCCCGCAGCATCGTCTCGACCACCTTGGCGGAGGTCAGCACGCCGGGCACCCCGGCGCCGGGATGGGTGCCGGCCCCGACCAGGTAGAGGCCGGGCACGTCGCCGCACCGGTTGTGGAACCGGAAGAAGGCGGACTGGCGCAGGGTCGGCGCCACAGAGAACCCGGCGCCGTCGCGCGACAGGTAGTCGCTGGCGAACTCCATCGGGGTGAGCACGCTTTCCGAAACGATGCAGTCATCCAGCCCGGGCAGCTCGCGTGCCGACAGCATCGCCACCACGCGGTCGCGCATCACCGTCCGGCCGCGCGCCCAGTCGATCGGCGCGCGCAGGTTCGGCACCGGCGCCAGCACGTAGAACGCGTCCTGCCCCGGCGGCGCCAGGGACGGATCGGTTGCGGTCGGGCGGTGCAGGTACACGCTGGGATCGTCCGGCAGCCCCGCCGTGGTGCCGAACACGTCGTCCAGCAGCTCGCGGTAGCGCCGGCCGAGGATGATGGTGTGGTGCGCCGTGTCCTCGTAGCGGCGGGTGGTGCCGAAATACAGGACGAACAAGCCCATGGACGGCTGCAGGCGGCGAAGCCGCCGGTCGCTCCAGCGCCTGCGCAGGCGGGACGGCACGAGGTCGGCATAGACCGCGGGCGCGTCGGCGTTGGCAATCACCACGTCGGCCGAAACCGTCGAGCCGTCCTCCAGGCGCACCCCGCTCGCGCGGCCGTCCGCCGTCAGCACCCGCGACACCGTGCAGTCCGTGCGCAGCACGATCCCGTGGCGACGCGCCAGGGCGGCGAGCTGGGAGACGATCGCCGTGGTGCCGCCGCGGGCGAACCACACCCCTCCCTCGCGCTCGAGATGCTGGATCAGCGCGTAAAGGGCGGGCGAGCGGTACGGGTGGCCGCCGATCAGCAGGGTCTGCAGGGTGAACACCCGGCGCAGCGACTCGTCGGCGACGTAGCGGCTGACCAGCGCGTACAGCGACCGCCACCCGCCGAGCCGCAGCAGCGACGGCACCGCCCGCAGCATCGTGCCGGGGCGGTGGAACGGCACCGCGCCGAGCTGCAGGTAGCCCACCTCGTACAGCCGCCTCGTACGCTCGGCGAGGCGTCGGAAGCCGGCCTCGTCGTCGGGCGAGAACGCCGCAACCTTGGCCGCCATCTCCTCCAGCCGGCCGCCGTAGTCGAAGTGGCGACCGTCGTGGAAGCGGATGCGGTACCAGGGGCTCACCGGCAGCAGCGTCACGTGGTCGGCGCGGGACTCGCCGAACAGCGCCCAAAGCTCGTCGAGCAGCTCCGGCGCGGTGATCACGGTCGGACCGGCATCAAAGGTGAAGCCGTCGCGTCGGAACACGCGCGCCCGGCCGCCGGGCTGGTCGAGCCGTTCGAGGATCGTGACCTGGTGCCCGAGTGCCCGCGCGCGCAGCGCCGCCGCCAGGCCGCCGAAGCCAGACCCGATCACCACCGTCCGCGTCCGGCCGTGACCGGCGGGCGGCACGCGGCCGCCGGACCCGAAAGGCGGCGGCGGCCGGGAGACCGGCAGCCGGATCCACTCGGCCTGCCGGACCGCCTCGTCGCCGCAGGCTGCGTCCACGGTCATCCCGGCTGGATCAGGGTGTCGTAGACGACCTTCCAGTAGGGTCCCGCCACCATCAGGACGGCGAGCGCCAAGCCGCCGACCGCGCCCAGCGAGACCAGCATGGCGAACGCCCCGTAGAGACGCCTGCTCCAGCCGAAGAGCACGCTGCCCGCCAGCCAGAGCGCCACCACCACGACGGCGAGCACGAGTGGGAAATACATGAACCCTCCGGTCGCGCCCGTGGCGTCAATAGGCGCCCTTGGTGGTGAGCTGGGTGTAGACGCGGGTGCTGAAGGGAGCGCGCTGCCCGGCCTTCTGGTCGCCGACGAGCCGGTTGTCCGCGGTCACGATCGGGCAGTAGGCGGTGGTCAGCCCGTTGACGATGTCCGCCTGCTGCAGGTCGGGCGCCTCCCGCTTCACCCGGCCGATCACCGTGTCGACGGTCTGCAGCATGGTGGCGACGGTCATCTCCTTCATCGCCTCCACCACACCGTTGGAGCTGTTGGCCAGCACCCTTTGCAGCTCGGGCTGGTCGAGCGACGGGCAGCCGCCGGGACGCAACCCGTTCAGCAGGTCGCCCGACGCCTCGTCGGCGTAGATGCGCAGGTCGGCGACCAGCGTCGCGTCGGCGTTCGGCGGCGCGCCGTTGCTCCAGGCCTGCCGGACGTAGTTGGCGACCTCCGCGATCTGCTGGTTGGTCATGCCGGTCCCGAGCGCCGGCATCACGCCGAACGAGCCCTTGGCCTCGACGCCGCCGATGATGGTGTTGATCACGTTCTGCGGCCCGTAGGCGGTCACCATGATGTTGCCGTCGAGCGCCGGGATCACCCCCTTCACGCCGCGCCCGTCCGCGCCGTGGCACGAGACGCAGAACGAGAAGTACGTGTTCGAGCCGGGCGGCGAGGCCACCGCATAGGCGGAACGCTTGTAGCTGCTGAAGCGGCTGCTGCGGTCCTGGGTGCGGAGATAGGCGACGATGGCGCGTATGTCGTCGTCGCGCATCTTGCTCAGGCTGACGTCGACGGTTTCGCGCATCGGCCCGACCACGGTGCCCATCACGTCGTCGGCGCCGGTCTTGAGGTAGCGGAACACCTCGTCGTCGGTGAAGCGGCCGATGCCCTGTTCCTTGTCGTTGGTGATGTTGGGCGTGGCCCAGTGGGTGATGACGCCCCCCTGCAGCGGCAGCGCCACCGCCGCGTTGCCCAGCAGCGTGCGGCCGTTGTGGCATTCCGAGCAGTGCGCGAAGCTGTTGACGATGTACTCGCCGCGGTTGACCAGCGCCGACTGCTCCGGCTTGTCGTGGAACACGGTGCTCGGCACGAACAGCCAGTCCCAGATCGCGATCGCCGGGCGGAAGTTGAACGGGAAGTAGATCTTGTTCGGCGGCCGGCGGTCGGGGACCGGAGGAATCGAGAACAGGTAGGCCTTGATCGCCAGCGCGTCCTCGCGGCGCATGGTGGCGTACCAGGGGTACGGCATCGCCGGGTAGATGCGGTCGCCGACGCGGTTGATGCCGTGCCGGAACAGCCGGACGAACTCGTCGTCGGTATACTTGCCGATGCCCCACTGCTTGTCCGGCGTGATGTTGGGCGTCGACAGCATGCCGAACGGCATGCCCATGTAGCGGCCGCCGGCGAAGCGGGCGCCGCCGTTGCGGGTGTGGCAGGACGCGCAATCGGCGAGGTCGACCAGGTACTTGCCGCGGGCGACCACGCTGTCCGCGGTGGGATCGCTGCCGGGGGCCGCGGTCGCCGCGGAGTCGAGCGACCGGCTGGCGGAAACCGGTGTCGCCGACGAGGACGCCGTTTGGGCCATCGACTGGGAGGCGCCCTGCGCCGGGTCGGGAGGCTGCGCCGTCGCGGGCCCGGCGGAGGCCAGAAGTGCGAAGGCCGCCCCGAGCGTCGCCCCGCGCAAAGGATTGCCGATCACTGCACGTCCTTTCCTTGCCGCTGCCCCAGCCATCGCCTGCCTCAGGGCCTGCTTCCAGCCGGCGGCGTCATCGTTACAGCATGCGCGAGTTCCGGATAATAGGGCAGGCCGCTGGCGCCGTAGAACGGCTTGTAGGCGCCGTTGTGGCAGGTGACGCAACTCACTTTCGGTGCATCGTCCAGCTTGCCCCGCATCTCGACCGGGAACACGTGCGCGAGCGGCGCCATGTAGTTGCGGTTCAGGTCGCGCACCATCGAGATGGCGTGCCAGGCGAGGACCCGGTTCGGCGTGCCCTGGTCCCATTCCTCGAAGGCGCGCGTGTTATGACAGAAGGTGCAGTTGACGCCCAGCGAGTCGGCGAAATGGATCATCAGGGAGTAGGTCCAGTCGGTCTGGTTGACCGAGGAGCGGTCGCCGTTCGGCAGCGCGGTGGTGCCGGTCACGCGGATCGGCATCGCCGACAGCAGGAACGGCGTCAGCGGGTCGTAGGGAAAGGCGGACCCGCCCGCCACCGCCGCCGGCAGGTTCTGGCCGGAATCCGCCTGCGTGGCGTTGCGCTCGCCGTGCGGCGGCGGCTGGATGAACCAGGAGCCGGCCGGGATCGCCCGGCCGCGGTGGCAGGTCTGGCAGGTGACGCCGACGCCGTCGACGTGACTCTGCCACTGCGTGTTGATCGCCATCACCATCTGCAGCATCCGGCGCGCCACCGTCTTGGTATAGACGCTGTCGTCGGCCATGTTGTTCAGCGAATGGCAGAAGGCGCAGCCGGCCTGCGGCGCGATCCACTGCGTCATGGCGCCCATCAGGCGCAGAAACTCGTTGGCGTCGAGCCCCTGCAGCACCTGGATGTTCTTGTAGGCCTGCGCCGCCGTCTTGCCGGCCGGGATCGAGGGCGGCAGCGGCACGTCGACCTGCTGCAGGCCGAGCTGCTGCGCGACCAGGCGGGCGTTGTAGACCGCGCCCATGCCGGTGCCGCGATAGCCGAGCTGCACGTTCCGCGGCGCCGGGCGCTCCAGGGTGAAGACCAGGCTGACCACCGCGGCGGCGGCGACCGTGGCGGCCAGTCCCACGCGGAAGCGTCCGCCGTGATGGCGCAGGCCGGAGCGCAGGCCGCCGATCGCGGCCGCGACGGGCTGGAAGGGTGCGAGGAGGAGGCTCATGGCTGCGCGGCCGCGCGAAGCAGTCCCGGATCGGTGATCGGCGCGTAGACCCGCGGGTATTCCGGCGCGAACCCGTGCTTGACCCCCCAGAGATACCAGTTGTCCACCACGGTGCCGGTGAGCAGGATGCCGATCCCGCCGGTCAGGGTGCACAGGATCGCGAACCAGACCGCCCACCGGTGGATCGACTCGAAGGTGGCGTTGAAGCCCATCACCCAGCGCCAGAAGATGCCGCCGCGCTCGGCGGCGGTGCCGGGATCGGTGGTCTGCTCGATCTCGCGCTCGGCCCAGTAGCGGCTGGTGGCGAGGATGGTCCCGCCATGCATCGCGAACAGCAGGGTCGAGCCGTAGAGGAAAACGATCGAGAGCATGTGGAACGGGTCGTAGTACAGGTTGCCGTAGCGGATCGACAGCGACGCGGTCCAGTCCAGGTGCGGGAAGATGCCGAACGGCACGCCCTCGCTCCAGCTTCCCATCAGCAGCGGCCTCAGGAAGCCGTCCACCAGGTAGAGCCAGATCGCGGACGCGAACGCCCAGGCCACGTGCGTGCCCATGCCGAGCGCCCTGGCCCTGCGGTACACCCGCACCCACCAGAGCAGGATCGACGTGGTCAGGAAGAAGCCGGCCATCAGCCACCAGCCGCCCTGGGCCAGCGGCGGGATGTGCAGCCCCCAGGCCGGGGCCGGCGGCTGCAGGCCGAGCCAGGGCAGCTGGCGAATGAATTGCACCGGGTCCCAGCCGACGGAAGCGAACAGGTTCAGGCCGATGATCTCGAAGGCAATGAGGCCGCAGATCAGCGAGGCGAGGCCGGTCGCACCCAGGTAGTAGGGACCGACCTGCTGCGAGCCGATCAGGCCGAACAGGAACGAGGTGGACGGCTTGCCGCGCCGGTTCTCGATGCCCCATTCGAGCGGCGCGCCCTCGTCGAGCTTGCCGCCGATCTGGGTGCGGTTGAACAGGTTCTGGTACTCAACGCCGAAGGTGGTGCGATAGTCGAACATGTCGCCCTCCTCAGTTCCAGAACGGCAGGTTGAGCCACCAGGACCACCATTCCGGCCATCCCCTGGTCCAGAACGGCCCGCTGAGCACGATGCAGATCGCGCTCCACACCCCGGCGTTGATGGCGCAGAACCAGCCGAGCCGGTGGATGCCGAGCGGGCCGATCGAGTACACGATCAGGTCGCGGAAGAAGCTGTCCTCGTAGGCCCCTGGCTTGACCGGCTCGCCCGCCGGCGGGTTGAGCGAGGACAGGATCACGCCGCCATGCATCGCCAGGATGAACGTGGTGGTGAAGAAGAACGTCACCGCGATCATGTGCGCCGGGTTGTAGTGGAACTGGAGGTACTGGTAGCCGACGTTGGACACCCAATCGAGGTGGCTGATGATGCCGTAGGGAAACGCGTTTCCCCATGCCCCCATCAGCAGCGGGCGGATCACCTCCAGCGTCACGTAGGCCAGGATCGCGCAGGCGAAGGCGAACGGCGCGTGCAGCCCCATGCCGAGCTTGCGCGCGATCTCGACCATGCGCAGGTCCCACGACACGAAGGCGCCGATCGCGCAGAACGTGATCCACTGCCACAGCCCGCCCGCCCG
>CAXTOD010000087.1:0-2799 GCA_964245705.1 uncultured Acetobacteraceae bacterium | reverse complement strand
GCGCGAAGCCGAGCCCGTAGCGCAGGTCCGGCGGCGCGATGTTGATGCGCCACACGTTCCAGGTGGGGCCGATCGCAGCCCCGTAGATGATCAGCGCGGTGCCGATCAGCGTGAAGAAGATCGTGGTGACGCCGAAGAAGCCGACATAGAAGGGGCCGGCCCAGAAGTCGAACAGGTCGCCGCCGACCAGCGTCCCGCCGCGAACCCGGTACTTGTGCTCGAAGTGCAACATCGACATGACGGTGGTTCCGTGTCCGAAGCGGCGATCCGTGGCGTCCGGCAGCAGCCAGGCGAAGCGGCAGGATCGCCTGCCGCCGCCCGGCGCATGGTCAGGGTTGCTGTCCGGGCGGCAGCGGCGTCATCTGCTGCACCTGCGAATTGCCGTGCAGCTGGTCGTGGTGCGGGCCGTCCAGCCAGTTGAACCGGTCCGTGCTGAGCAGGATGAAGTGGATCGTCAGCGCCAGCACCAGCAGGAACACGAACAGGGTGACCAGCACCCGCCGCGGGTCGAACAAGAGCCATACGTTGTGCATGTCGGCCTCCCTTCAGCCGTAGGACGAGAGCAGGTGGCGGGCGAGCGACAACCCGTCCAGCATCGAGGTCTGGTAGCCGTGCACGCTCGGCAGCCAGGGGCGCCACAGCCAGACGAGCATGTGCGCCACGATGGCGATTCCCACGAAGATGACGAAGGAAAGGACAAAAATCCGGTTGAACTCCTTTGCCTCTCCGACGCTCAAGCCCGACAACGTCGAGCGGCGTTCCAGATCATCCGACATCATCACCACATCCTTCCGTTGTTGACTATTTCGTTCCGTATGGCTCACGACACGGCCATCCCGGACATCGATGCGACCGCGTCGCGCACCCGCGACGCCGTCACGCGCTCCTCGGCCGAGCCGCGAGCGTCCGCCTCGACGCGATCGCGCAGGCGCTTGGCTGCCGAGATCCGCAGCAGGAACGGCTCGCGCTCCACGGCCTCGTCGAGCAGCGCCAGCGCGTCCGCGTCCCAGCGCCGTTCCGCCCGGTCTTCCGGCGCGTGCGCCGGCGTCGGCTCGACGTGGTCGAGGTCGCGCCCGAGCGGCAGCATGCCGAACAGGCCGTCGAACAGCGCGTTGCAGAATTCCTGCACGAGGTAGGTGGCGCCGGCATAGCCCATGAACGGCGTGCCGGTGGCGCGCCGGACGATGGCGCCCGGGAACGAGGCCGGCACCCAGACCGCGCGCGTGCCGAGCTCGGCCATGTAGATGCGCTCGCTGGTGGAACCGAACATCACCGCGGGCGGGTTGCTGCGAAGCTGCTCGCGTATCGACACGTTGTCGGTCTTGGCGCCGGGATGGCGCGTCACCGCGAACGCGCACGGCACGCCCATCTCGTCCTCGAGGAACTGGCGTATGCCGCGGGCATGGGTTTCGGTGGCGACCACCGCGAACGGCGCGGTGGCGAAGAAGTCCTGCGTGACGCTGCGCCAGAGATCCCAGATCGGCTTGATCGTGGTCTCCTTCTCGGCGGCGATGAACGGCTCCGGATCGACGCCGGCCAGCTCGCCCAGCGAGCGCAGGAACCGCGTGGTCGAGAACAGCCCGATTGGCGCCTGCAGCCAGGGCCGGTCCAGCTCCTCGCACAGCAGCCGGCCGAACTCGCGGTAAAGGCACACATTGACGTCGGCATCCGCAAGCTTCGGCACCTGGTCGAGGTGGCTGCCGAGCGGGAACACCAGGTTCACCTCGCAGCCGATGCCCTCGACCAGGCGGCGGATCTCCGCCACGTCGGAGGGCATGTTGAAGGTGCCGTACAGGGCGCCGACGAGGTTCACGCGCGGCTTGGCGCCGGCAGGCCGCGCCTTGCGCACACGCGCCGCCTTCTTCGCGCCGAACTGCGTCCACAGCCAGAACATCGCCCGGTCGGCGCTCTGCCACTGGTCCTCGTCGATGGTGCGCGGGATGAAGCGGAGCAGGTTGGAGCCTTCCGGCACTACGCCGCCGCCGATCATCTCGGCGATGCTGCCGGTCACCACCACGCCCGGCAGCTTCGTGTCGCCGGCCTTGTTGGCCTGGCCAAGCGCCCCCTCGGTGCCGCTCATCGACAGGTGGTCCTCGCACAGCCCGGTGACGACGACCGGAAGCTCGTGCGGCGGCAGCGCGTCGGTGTAGTGCAGCACCGCGGTCACCGGCAGGTTCTCGCAGCCGACCGGCCCGTCGATGATGACGCGCAACCCCTTGATGGCGCTGAAGGCGTAGACCGCCCCCCAGTAGCCGCCGGCCCGGTCGTGATCGAGCACCAGCATCGGCTCTACTCCGCCGCCGCCGGCGCCGCGCGTCCGGCGGTGGTGTCAAAGAATGACACCATCCGTCCGAAGCGCTCGCGGCCGCGGGTCTGGGCGCGCACGATCGCGGTCAGCGCGCCGATCCCCGCCGGCCCGAACAGCGGCCGGGCCGAGACCATGTTGGTGAAGTACACCGCCGGGATGCCGAGCTCCTTCGCCTTCTGCACCACCGGCGTGGTGCCGATCGCCAGGTCCGGACGCACCTCGCGCATCGCCGCCAGGTCCTGTTCCAGGGCGGCACGGAACTGCACGTGCACGCCGCGCGCCTCGAGCCACTCGCGGTCCGGATCGCTCCAGGGCGTGCGGGGACAGGCGGTGCCGACATAGGGAATCGTGGCGCCGGCCTCGATCAGCAGGCGCGCCACCAGCAGCTCCGAGCCCTCGTAGCCCGACAGGGTGATGCGGGCGTCGAGCCGGCACCGCTCCAGCGCCGCGCGCAGCGGCGGGGAGCCGTGCTCCCGGTGGCGGTAGATGTT
>CAXTOD010000086.1:0-10266 GCA_964245705.1 uncultured Acetobacteraceae bacterium | reverse complement strand
CCTGCAGGCGCTCGGAATCGTGCTGCCGGCCGCAGCGGCACCGGTCGCCAACTACGTGGCCGCGGTGCGGACCGGCCACCTGCTGGTGGTGTCCGGGCAGCCGCCGCTGGTCGAGGGGCGGCTCAGCGCCAGCGGCAAGCTCGGCGGCGGGATCACCGTGGAGAAGGGCGCGGACGCGGCGCGCTGGTGCATGATCAACGTGATCGCCCAGGTCGAGGCGGCGCTGGGCGGGCTGGGCGCAGTGCGCCGGGTGGTGCGGCTCGGCGGGTTCATCGCCTGCACCCCCGACTTCACCCAGCACGCCACGGTGATGAACGGCGCGTCGGACCTGGCGGTGGCGGTGTTCGGCGAGGAGGCCGGGCGCCATGCCCGCTCCACCGTCGGCGTGCCGTCGCTGCCGCTGGACGCACCGGTCGAGGTGGAAGCGCTGTTCGAGGTGGACGGGGTTTGAGCCGAGGCGGGGCTTTGAGCTGAAGCCGGGCGGGCCATATCGGGCTGATGGCTGACCCGGCGCCCACCTTCTCGCTGTCGCTGCATTCCTCGATCGGCGCGGTGGATCCGATCGGATGGGATGCGTGCGGCGGGGTCGACAACCCGTTCGTCAGCCACGCCTTCCTGTCCGCGGTGGAGGATAGCGGCTCGGCCGGGCGGCGCACCGGCTGGATGCCGCAGCACGCGGTGCTGCGCGACGGGAACGGGCGCCTGCTGGCGGCGGCGCCGATGTATGCCAAGTCGCATTCCTACGGCGAATACGTGTTCGACCACGGCTGGGCCAACGCGTTCGAGCAGGCGGGCGGGCGCTACTACCCGAAGCTGCAGGTGGCGGCGCCGTTCAGCCCGGTGCCGGGCCCGCGCCTGCTGGTGCATCCCGACGCCGGCTACCCGGCGCCGGTGCTGATGGCGGCGCTGGCAGGCGCACTGCGCCAGGCCTGCGGCGAGCTGTCGCTGTCGTCGGTGCACGTGACGTTCTGCCACGAGGACGAGTGGGAGGCGCTGGGCGATGCCGGGTGGCTGCAGCGGATCGGCATGCAGTTCCATTGGGAGAACGCCGGCTACGGCAGCTTCGACGATTTCCTGGGCGCACTCAGCTCGCGCAAGCGCAAGGGGCTGCGTCGCGAGCGGCGCGACGCCAACGCGGCCGGGCTGCAGTTCCGCACCCTGCAGGGCCTCGAGATCACCGCCCGCCACTGGAAGGCGTTCCACCGCTTCTACATGTCCACGGTGGACCGCAAGTGGGGCAGCGCCTACCTGACCGAGCGGTTCTTCCCGCTGCTGTCCGAGCGGCTCGGCGACAAGGTGGTGCTGATGCTGGCCGAGCAGGACGGCAGGCCGGTGGCGGGAGCGCTCAACCTTCTGGGCCGCGACGCGCTGTACGGCCGCAACTGGGGCTGCATCGGCGACTGGCCGTTCCTCCATTTCGAGCTCTGCTACTACCGCGCCATCGACTTCGCGATCGAGCGGGGCTTGAAGCGGGTCGAGGCGGGGGCGCAGGGCGAGCACAAGATACAGCGCGGCTACCTGCCGCGTCCGACCTATTCCGCGCACTGGATCGAGCATCCGGGGCTGCGGGCGGCGGTGTCGGACTACCTCGAACAGGAACGGCCGGCGCGGCTGGAGGAGATGAAAGCGCTGTCGACCCTGTCGCCCTACCGGCGCGGCGACGAGGAGGCCTGATTTCGGCGCAACCCGCGCCGCGATGGCTCATTGGAGCAGCGAACGGCGGGAGAAGACCGGGATGTCGGCGCAGATCGGCAGGAACGACGAGCGGGTCAGGCTGCGTGCCTACCACCTGTGGGAGCAGGACGGCCGCCCGCACGGCCGCAACGACGAGTACTGGCAGGTCGCCCTGCGGCAGGTCCAGCAGGAAGAGGAACAGGAGGCGGCGGCGACGCCCGACCCGCCATGACGCGGGCCGGGCGGCTGGTCAGCTGCTGGCGAACGCGCGCTGCAGGTTCTCGTCGATCCTCCCGAGGAAGTCCTGCGTGGTGAGCCAGGGCTGGTCAGGCCCGATCAGCAGCGACAGGTCCTTGGTCATGTGGCCGGCCTCCACGGTGTCGATGCACACCTTTTCCAGCGTCTCGGCGAAGTGCGTCACGTCCGGGGTGTCGTCGAAGCGGCCGCGGTAGACCAGGCCGCGCGTCCAGGCGAAAATCGAGGCGATCGGGTTGGTGCTGGTCTGGCGCCCCTTCTGGTGCTCGCGGTAGTGCCGCGTCACCGTGCCGTGCGCGGCCTCGGACTCGATCGTGTTGCCGTCCGGGGACAGCAGCACCGAGGTCATCAGGCCGAGCGAGCCGAAGCCCTGCGCCACGATGTCGCTCTGCACGTCGCCGTCATAGTTCTTGCAGGCCCAGACATAGCCGCCGGACCACTTCAGGGCGGCTGCCACCATGTCGTCGATCAGGCGGTGCTCGTAGGTCAGGCCCTTCGAGTTGAACTCGGACTTGAACTCGGCGTCGAACACCTCCTGGAACACGTCCTTGAACATGCCGTCATAGGCCTTGAGGATGGTGTTCTTGGTCGACAGGTAGACGGGCAGGTTGCGCGACAGGCCGTAGTTGAAGCTGGCACGCGCGAAGCCCTCGATCGAGGCCCGGGTGTTGTGGATGCCGAGCGCGACTCCGGGGCCCTTGAAGTCGTGCACCTCGTGCTGGACCGGGGCACCGCCGTCGGCCGGCTGGTAGGTGATGGTCACCGTGCCGGGGCCGGGCACCTTGAACTCGGCGGCGCGGTAGATGTCGCCATAGGCGTGGCGGCCGATGATGATCGGCTGGGTCCAGTGCGGCACCAGCCGCGGCACGTTGGAGCAGATGATCGGCTCGCGGAAGATGGTGCCGTCGAGGATGTTGCGTATGGTGCCGTTGGGGCTGCGCCACATCTTCTTGAGCTTGAACTCGGTGACCCGCGCCTCGTCCGGGGTGATGGTGGCGCACTTCACGCCGACGCCGTAGCGCTTGATCGCGTGGGCGGCGTCCACCGTGACCTGGTCGTCGGTCTGGTCGCGATACTCGATACCGAGGTCGTAGTACTTCAGGTCGACGTCGAGGTAGGGGAGGATCAGCTTCTCCTTGATGAAGCTCCAGATGATCCGGGTCATCTCGTCGCCGTCGAGCTCGACGACGGGCTCCTTCACCTTGATCCTGGCCATGGTCCTGCCCTGTGACGTGGTTGCCTGGGACGGAGTGATCGCACCTGCAACCGGCGTCGGCAAGCCGACCGGTTACTACTTGCGAATGATTATCATTAAAGGCTAGAAGGGGTGGCCCCGAACCGGAACCGCTCCATGCAAAGGCACCTTTCCACCGGCAGCACGCTCGTGAGCGCCCTCATGGCGGCACAACGGCAAGGCGATCCGGACCCACGCGTCGGGTGCAACCTCGGCCGGCTGCTGGCGTCGCCCAGCGAGCGCGACCGCAACCCAGCCACGGTGCGGCCGGCGCCGCGGGACGAGGAACCCCCACCCGCGACGCGATGAACCGCGAGGTCAGTCGGCCGCTTCGGTGGCCTCGTGGTCCTCGGGCTCGACGGTCATGGCGTTGGCGACCACGCCGGCCTGCTGGCGGATGCGCTGCTCGATCACCTCCGCCATCTCCGGATGGTCGCGCAGGAACTGCTTGGAGTTCTCGCGCCCCTGGCCGATCCGGGTGCTGTCGTAGGAGAACCAGGCGCCGGACTTCTCGACGATGTTTGCCTTGACGCCGAGGTCGATCAGCTCGCCCATCTTGCTGACGCCCTCGCCATACATGATGTCGAACTCGACCTGCTTGAACGGCGGCGCCATCTTGTTCTTGACCACCTTGACCCGGGTCTGGTTGCCGACGACCTCGTCCTTCTCCTTGATCTGGCCGATGCGCCGGATGTCGAGGCGCACGGAGGCGTAGAACTTCAGCGCGTTGCCGCCGGTGGTGGTCTCGGGGCTGCCGAACATCACGCCGATCTTCATCCGGATCTGGTTCAGGAAGATGATCATGGTGTTGGAGCGCGACACGGTGCCGGTCAGCTTGCGCAGCGCCTGGCTCATCAGCCGGGCATGCAGACCGACATGGCTGTCGCCCATGTCGCCCTCGAGCTCGGCGCGCGGCACCAGGGCGGCGACGCTGTCCACCACCAGCACGTCGATGGCGCCCGAGCGCACCAGCGTGTCGGCGATCTCCAGCGCCTGCTCGCCGGCGTCGGGCTGGGAGATCAGCAGGCTGTCGATGTCGACGCCGAGCTTGCGGGCATAGCCGGGATCGAGCGCGTGTTCGGCGTCGATGAAGGCGCAGGTGCCGCCCTTCTTCTGCGCTTCCGCGATCGCGTGCAGCGCCATGGTGGTCTTGCCCGAGCTTTCCGGGCCGTAGATCTCGACCACCCGGCCGCGCGGCAGGCCGCCGATGCCAAGCGCGATGTCGAGGCCGAGCGAGCCGGTCGAGACCACGTCGACGTGGTCGTTGGTGCGCTGTCCCATGCGCATGATCGAGCCCTTGCCGAAGGCCCTTTCGATCTGGGTGAGAGCGCCCTCGAGCGCCTTGCTCTTGTCCATTACCTGCTCCTTGGATGAAGGCGCGCTGCGCGCGAGACCGTGGCCTGAAGACCCTAACGCACCGATGGCGGCGGGGGCAGCATTTCCGGCACCCGACCGTTCACGTTCTGATGGAACAAATAGGGTACAGAGAACTGTTCCGCCAGGGCCGAACCGGCCCGGACGCAACGATTTCCTCAGCGAAGCGGCGGCAATCCGGGCGCCGGCCGCTTGAGGCGCCAGACATAGGCGATGATGCCGGCGACCACCTGGAAGTGCTCGCGCGGGATCTCCGCGTCGAGCGGCACGGTGTAGAGCGCGCGCGCCAGCGGCGGGTTCGCCACCAGCGGCACCTTGTTGTCGAGCGCCATCTCCCTGATCCGCGCGGCGAGCTCGTCCACCCCCTTGGCCACCACCTTCGGTGCGCCCTTGCCGCCGTTCTCGTAGGCCAGCGCCACCGCGTAGTGGGTCGGGTTGGTGATGATCACCGTCGCCGTCTTCACCGCGTCCATCATCCGGCGCTTGGCCCGCTGGCGGCGCAGCTGCCTGATGCGGCCCTTCACGTGCGGGTCGCCCTCGCTCTGCCGGTGCTCGTCGCGCAGGTCCTGCCGGCTCATGCGCAGTTTGGAGGTGTGGCGGTAGCGCACCCAGGCGGTGTCCAGCACGGCGATGCCGGTCTGCACCGCCAGCAGCATCAGCATGGCGTGCAGCACGAGACTTGCCGTGCGCTCGGCCAGGGTGCCGGCGTCCCATCCGGTCGAGCTCAGGAACACCGGCCACAGCCCGCCCAGCACGTGGTACAGCGCCAGGGCGAAGGCGAGGAGCTTGACCAGCGCCTTGAGGGTCTCGACCGCATTGTCGCCGCCGAAGATCCGCTTGATGCCGCGCATGGGGCTCAGGCGGTCGAGCTGCGGCATCAGCGCGCCCGGGTGCAGCAGGAACCCGGTCTGCAGCAGCGTGACCACCAGCATGCCGGCCACCGCCGCCAGCACCGGCGGGCCGGCGAGGCCCGCGGCCAGGAGCAGCGACTCGCGCACCTCCGCCAGGCCGCCGGCGCTGAGGTCGATCGTGCCGATCCCTTCCAGGAGGTGGCGCGTCCGCACCACCAGATGGGTCACCTGCGCCGGCCCGGTCATGGCCATCGCCGCGAGGGCGCAGCCGAGCACGGCCAGCGACTGCAGCTCGCGCGAGATCGCGACCTGGCCCTCGCCGCGCGCGGTCTCGAGCCGTCTTGCCGACGGGGCTTCTGTCCGGTCCTCCTTGTCCGAGTCGGCCATGGCCGTCTACAGCCCGGGCAGGGCGGCGAAGGCGGCCGACACGCTGCCGATCCAGGCGTCGAGGATCTGCTTGAGCACCAGCCCGAACACCAGCAGGCCGCCCAGCACCTGGCCGGGCATGGCCAGCGAGAACACCTGCAGCGACGGCACCAGCCGCGCCAGCAGGCCCAGCATGGTCTGCCAGATCAGGCCCGCGATCAGCAGCGGCGCAGACAGCCGCAGCGACAGCGCGAAGCATTCCCCGGTCGCCTGCGCCACGCTTTGCGCCGCGTCGCCGACCGGCAGCAGCGTGCCGGGAATGAACAGCCGGTAGCTGCCGGACAGGGCTTCCAGCGGCATGGCGTAGAGCCCGGTCGACAGGATCAGGACCGGCCCCGCGATCGCCAGCAGGCGGCTGGTGCCGGCGGTCTGGGCTCCCAGCTCCGGGTCGGGCTGCAGCACGCTCGACAGGCCGATCTGCACGGCGGCGATCTGGCCGGCGATCGCCAGCGCCAGCGTCATCAGCTTCGCCAGCCAGCCGAGCAGCAGGCCGACCAGCAGCTCGCCGGCGATGGTGGCCACGATTCGCAGCGGCGCCTCGCCGGCCGGCGGGATCAGGTGGACCACGCCGGGCAGGATCAGGGCGGACACGCCGACCGCCAGGCCCGCGCGCACCACCGCCGGCGCGTCGCTCTCGCCCAGGCCCGGCATCACCGTGACCGCGGCACTGACCCGCGCCAGCACCACCGCAAAGGCGAACGCCCAGTCCGGCAGCGCAGCGAGCAGCGGATCGGGCTGCATCAGCCGCGTCCGGGGATCGGCGCGGCGGTCACCTTCCGCCGGACGCGATCAGCTGGTCGAACAGCAGGTGGGTGTAGTCGGTCAGGGTGGCGAACATGAACGAGCCGGCCAGGGTCAGCGCCAGTCCCAGCGCCAGCAGCTTCGGCACGAAGGCCAGCGTGCTCTCGTTCAGCTGCGTCACCGCCTGGATCAGCGAGATCAGCACGCCGACGCCGAGCGCCGTCAGCAGGCCGGGGGCCGCCATCTTCAGAACCACCATGAACATGTCGCGCAAGATCACCGCGACGTCGCCTTCCTGCATGCGAACCCTCCTGGCCGCTCGTTGGTCCGGCGGTTGTTGCCGGTCAGATCGACATCTTCATGATGTCCTGGTACGCCTGGACCACCCGGTCGCGGATCGCGGTGGTCGACTGCAGCGCCAGCTGCGCCTTCGACACCGCCATCACCACCTCCGTCAGGTTGCCCTCGCCGGACATTCCCTTTGCCGCCGCGGCGTCGGCCGCGTGGCCGGCGTCCACCACGCCGGAAAGCGCCTGCGACAGCGTGTCGCCGAAGCTGCTGCCCGCTCCGGCCTGCAAGCCGTCGCCGTCGGCGCCGATGCCGGACATGTCCTGCCCCTGCACGCGCGCATAGGCGCTGGCGGCGGCGGAAGGCGTCGCAAGGATGCGGCCGTCGTTCATGGGGCGATGCTCATGTCAGGCCGGTCACTTCAGCAGGTCGATCGCGCGCGTCATCATCGAGCGCGTGGTCTGCATGACGTTGAGGTTGGCGCTGTAGGACCGCTCCGCTTCCTTCATGTCCATGATCTCGACGAAGCTGTTGACGTTCGGCGTCTTGACGTAGCCGGTGGCATCGGCGGCCGGATGCGACGGGTCGTAGCGCGTGCTGAACGCGCTCTGGTCCTGGCCGATCTGCTTCACCGTGACTTCGGACTCGCCGGTCTGCCGGTCGACGGTCTCGCCGAAGGTGATGGTCTTGCGGCGGTACGGGTCCGCGCCCGGCGTCGAGCCGGTGGTGTCCTGGTTGGCCAGGTTCTCGGCGATCACGCGCAGGCGCATGCTTTGCGCGTCCATGCCGGAAGCCGAAACGTCCAGCGCCTTGGAGATGTCCATCGCGTCAGGACTCCGCCCGGGGAAGCAGGCTCATCGGTCAGCCCTTGCCCAGCGCGGTCGAGTACATGCTCATGTACTTGCTGTAGAGGCCGGTCACGAGGCGCTGCTGCGTGTCGGTGTCGGCAACCTTGGTGAGCTCGGCGTCGACCTGCACCGCGTTGCCGTCGATCGAGCGCTGCCTGGGACGCGTCACCACCGCCGAGCCGGTGTCCAGGGTGCCGGACAGGTGCATGGGATCGGTCCGCACCGGCGCCGACACCTGGTTCGCCATCGTCTGGCTGAACGGCTGCTCGTCGCGCGGCACGTAGCCGGGGGTGTCGGAGTTGGCGATGTTGCGCGCCAGCACGCGCTGGCGGTCGTCGAGCCATTGCAGGCGGGTCGCAGCCAGGCTCAGAAGGTCGGACTGACCGGCATCCATGGCGAAGGCTCCTCGGGTCCGGGCGGAGCGCAAGCTCGCTCCGTGTCGGCATCCTGCCTCGCCGGTCGTTGCGGAAACGTTAACGAGGCCCAGGTCGGCGGCGTTCACTTCCGGTTAACCGGCGCCGGGCCAGGATGGGGCACCACCGGCAAAAGGCCGTGTCATGCCCATCTCGGATCTTCTCAGTGCCGCGGGCGCGCTTGCTCTCGTGGTCGGCCTCATCGTCCTGCTTCGCTATGGGACCCGATTCGTCGCGGCAAGGCGGCCGCGCGCCGGGGGCACGCCGCTCTGGCTGGCGGGACAGCTCGGGCTGGACAACAAGCGTCGCCTGCACCTGGTGCAGTGCGGCGGCGCGCAGGTGCTGCTGCTGACCGGCGGCGCCAGCGACGTGATGCTGCCCTGGCCGCCTTCGGGCGCCGGGCCTGCATCCGACGAGCTGCCGGATCCCGGCACCGGGCGGTTCCCGTCCAGGCCCGCGCCGGGACGCGGGTCGTGAGCGCCCGGCGGATCGCGCTGGGCGCGTCGGCGGCGCTGGCGCTGCTGCTCCCGGCGGTGGCGCAGGCGCAGGCGGTCAGCATCGACCTCGGCCACGGCGGCGAGGCCGGCGCCACCGGCCGGCTGGTGCAGCTCACCGCGCTGATCACCCTGTTGTCGCTGGCGCCGAGCCTGATGGTGATGGTGACCGGCTTCACCCGGATCGTGATCGTGCTGTCGCTGCTGCGCAGCGCGATCGGCGCGCAGGGCACGCCGCCCAACACGGTGCTGATCGGGCTCGCCCTGTTCCTGACCTTCTTCGTCATGCAGCCGACGCTGGAGCTGTCCTGGACCACCGGCATCGTGCCGCTGATGGACGGCAAGCTGGGCGAAATCGACGGCTTGCGTGCGGCGGCCGAACCGTTCCGGCACTTCATGCTGGCCAACATACGCGCTCCGGACCTGCGCCTGTTCCTCGACATCGCCAAGCTTCCGGTTCCTGGCAGCCCCGGCGACACACCGTGGCGGGCGCTGGTGCCGGCGTTCATGGTGGGCGAGCTGCGACGCGGCTTCGAGATGGGCTTCCTGCTGTTCCTGCCGTTCCTGATCATCGACATCGTGGTGTCGAGCGTGCTGATGAGCATGGGCATGATGATGCTGCCGCCGAGCGCCATCTCCCTGCCGTTCAAGCTCATCTTCTTCGTGCTGATCGACGGCTGGCACCTGGTCGCCGGCAGCCTGGTGCAGAGCTTCGCGTCCGGCTGAGGCCGCTCCGCAGGCGCCGATGTGGCCTCCGTCCTCCCGATCCTGTAGGGAGGACGCACCATGGCACCCACACGCAGCGCCCGGATCCAACGCGTCACGGGGGAAACCGACGTCACCCTGTCGCTGGACCTGGACGGCACCGGGCAGGCGTCGATCGGGACCGGGATCGGCTTCCTCGACCACATGCTGACCGCCCTGGCGCGGCACGCCTCGTTCGACCTGGAGGTCAAGGCAATGGGCGACCTCGGCGTCGACTTCCACCACACCACCGAGGATGTCGGCATCGTGCTGGGCCAGGCGCTGACCCGCGCGCTGGGCGACAAGAGCGGCATACGCCGCTACGGCCACGCCGTGGTGCCGATGGACGAGGCGCTGGTGGAGGCCGCGATCGACATCTCCGGACGCGCGTTCCTGGTCTGGACCGTGTCGTTCCCGCGCCCCAAGATCGGCGAGATGGACACCGAGCTGTTCGAGGAGTTCTTCCGCGGTTTCTCGGGCAATGCCGGCCTGTCGCTGCACGTGACGCAGAAGGCGGGGACCAACAACCACCACATCGCCGAGGCCTGCTTCAAGGCGGTGGCGCGCGCGCTGCGTGCGGCGACCGAGCCCGACCCGCGCAGCCAGAACCGCATCCCCTCCACCAAGGGGGTGCTGTGAGGGCCTACAGCACGCACTTTTCCCCGCCCGACCCGGCGCGGCCGGAACAGCCGCCGGTGCTGGTGCCGGAAGGCTTCGCCCCGTGGGCGCTGCTGTTCGGCTGGCTCGTGCTGCTGCGTCGCGGCAGCTGGCTGGTGGCGACCCTGGCCGGGATCGCGGCGCTGCTGATCGGCGTGCTCGCCCGGCTGGTCCCGGCGGCCTCGGTGCTGCTGCCCGGGCTCAACCTCGCGGTCGCGCTGTTCGCCCATGACTGGCGCCGCTGGGAGCTGCGGCAGGCCGGCTTCA
>CAXTOD010000085.1:585-10310 GCA_964245705.1 uncultured Acetobacteraceae bacterium | reverse complement strand
TGGTCGCGGTGGGCGAGCAGGTCGCGCTGGATCAGGTCGTGGCCCGGCTGGCCGGGCAGGGCGTCGCGGTTCGCGCCCTCACCCGCTCGCCCGACGCGGCCCGCCTCCCGGACGGCGTGGTCCCGGTCCGCGGCGACCTCGCCGACCTCGACGCGCTGCGCGCCGCCCTGTCCGGGGTCGACACCCTGTTCCTGCTCAGCCCGGTGGTGCCGGACGAGCTGACCTGGACGCTGATCGCGCTCGGCCTGGCGCAGGAGGCCGGGGTGCGCGGCCTCGTCTACCTGTCGGTGTTCAAGGGCGAGGAGTACGCCGACGTCCCGCACTTCACCGGCAAGCACGCCGCCGAGCGCATGATCGCGCAGCGCGACCTGCCCGCCACGGTGCTGCGCCCGGCCTACTACATGCAGAACGACCTGCAGCAGAAGGACGCGCTGCTGGGCGGGGTCTACGCGATGCCGCTCGGCCGGCGCGGGATCTCGATGGTGGACACGCGCGACATCGCCGAGGCCGCCGCCGCCGAGCTGCTGCGGCGCGACCGCGCCGCCACGAGGCTGCCGCGCGAGGTCCTCGACCTGGTCGGCCCCGACCCCCTCACCGGCACGACCGTGTCCGCCATCTGGTCGGAGGCGCTGCGCCGCCCGGTCGCCCATGCCGGCGACGATCTCGACGCGTTCGAGCGGACGATGAAGGCGTTCGCTCCCGGCTGGCTGGCCTACGACATGCGCCAGATGATGCACCGCTACCAGCAGGACGGCGCCGTCGCCACGCCGGAAGCCCTCGCCCGCCTGACGGCCGTGCTCGGCCATCCGCCCCGCTCGTATCGCGACTTCGCCGCCGAGACCGCGGGGCAATGGCAGGTCGGCTGAGCCAACCTGCCTGCGCCGAGCACCTCCGCGGCGCCGACGATCCCGCCACACCTCGGAGCCCGATGCGGGCGGTCGCGTGGCAAGATCCCGTCAGGGGGACCGGCCGCACCGCGGTCCACGGCGCCAGGAACGATGCGCCGGAACCCGCGGCGGGGGTGGCCCTTCCCGGGCCGCTCCGACGCAGGCCGCGCCGAGCGGGATCGCCATGCCGTCGGCCGCCGCTCGCCTCGTTCCCCGGCGCACCCGAACCCACACCCGCGCCGGCCCTTCAGGCACGCCCGCGCCACGCCCGGATCGATCGGCCGCCGTGACGGAGTAGCCATCCGCCTCCCGCCGCGGCATACCTGCCATGCGCGCCAGCATCCCGGCAGTGGATGCGGTGCGCCGGTCGCGTCGGCTCCTGCCGTCCGCGGCCGCCGGACCGTGTCAGGGAGTATCCGCGTCCATGTCGCTTCCCCCCCAAACCGGGCCGCTCAAGCGCGAGATCGGCGGCTGGGCGCTGCTGTTCGCCGGCATCGGCTCCATCATCGGTTCCGGCTGGCTGTTCGGCGCCGCGCGTGCCGCCTCCATCGCCGGGCCGGGCGCCATCCTGGCCTGGCTGATCGGCGCCGCGGTGGTGCTGGTGATCGGCTGGCTCGCTTCCGAGCTCGGCGGCATGTTCCCGGTCCCCGGCGGCATGGTCCGCTTCTCCCACGCCACCCACGGGCCCCTGGTCGGCTTCCTCGCCGCCTGGGCCAACTGGATCGCCATCGCCAGCTCGATCTCGGTCGAGGCGGAAGCCTCCATCCAGTACATGAGCTCCTGGCCCTACGGATGGGCGCACGGCCTCTACGTGAACGAGCAGCTGACCCCGGTCGCGCTGGTGCTCGCCGGCCTGCTGGTGGTGGTCTACTTCCTGCTCAACTTCTGGAGCGTGAAGGTCTTCACCCGCTTCAACACGCTGATCACCGTGTTCAAGCTGATCGTCCCGGCCCTGACCGGCATCGCCCTGATCGCCTCCTCGTTCCATCCCAGCAACGTTACCGGCGCCACCGCCGCCGGCGTCCCTGGGGTCGGCGGCTTCCTGCCGTATGGCGGCGCCGGCGTGCTCACGGCGGTGGCCACCTCGGGCATCATCTTCGCCTTCAACGGCTTCCAGACCGCGCTCAACCTGGCCGGCGAGACGCGCAACCCCGACCGCAACATCCCCTTCGCCGTGCTGGGCTCGGTGGCGATCGCCGCCGTGGTCTACCTGCTGCTCCAGGTCGCCTATCTCGGCGCCGTCGACCCGGCCCGCGTGCAGTCCGCCGGCGGCTGGCAGCACATCACCTTCTCCTCTCCGTTCGCCCAGCTGGCGCTGGCCTTCAACCTCAACTGGCTGGCGATCCTGCTCTACTTCGACGCCTTCCTGTCCCCCAGCGGCACCGGCACCGCCTACATGGCCAGCACCGCCCGCATGGTGGTCGGCGCCCAGCGCAACGGCACCGCGCCCGCGGTGCTCGGCCGGGTCGACCCGGTGCACGGCGCGCCCCGCCCTGCGCTGTGGTTCAACCTCGGCGTCGCCTTCGTGTTCCTGTACTTCTTCCGCGGCTGGGGCTCGCTCGCCGCCGCGATCTCGGTCGCCACCGTGATCTCTTACCTGATGCTGCCGATCTCGGCGCTGACCCTGCGGCGCACCGCTCCCGACCTGCGCCGCCCGGTCCGGGTGCCCGGCATCGCCATACTCGGTCCGCTCGCCTTCGTGGTCGCCTCCGAGCTGCTGTTCTGGGCCCGCTGGCCGCTTACCGCCGAGATCATCCTGCTCCTGGTGGTCTCGCTGCCGATCTACGTCTGGTATCGCCGGCAGGCCTCGGCCAGCGCACTGCTGACGGAGTTCCGTGCCGCGATCTGGCTGGTCTGCTACCTGGTGGCGATGGCGCTGCTGTCGCTGGTCGGCAGCCACGAGTTCGGCGGCCTGGGCTGGCTGCCGTTCGGCTGGGACATGGGGGTGGTCGCCGTGGCCTCGCTCGGGTTCTGCCTCTGGGGCGTACGCAGCGGTCTGCCCCGGCCCGACCTGGACAGCATCGCCGAGCCCGAGGACATGCCCGCCACCGCGGCCGTCCACTGAGCGCCCGGGCGGAGGTGGACGCACCTTCGCCCCGACCCGGCTGGTGCCCGGTGCGCCGCAACGCCCGATCCTTCGCCAGCGGCCGGAACACGGACTTCGCTGCGCCATCGTTCCACCACCGGCCTGCGTTCGGCGGCCCGCCTGCGTGCGTCGCACGCTCGACCTCCAGCTCCCTTGGCGTCGGTCCCGTTCCACGGCTGCCACAGGAACGGACGGCATGCTTCCGGAGAGCATGATGGGCAGCCTCGCGGGATGGTCTGACCGCATCAGCAGATCCTCGAACCGGACGACACCAGGGGCCTGGAGCGGACCGGGTGCCGACGTCGATCGCGCGCGACGACGACCGGATCGTGCAGACTGGCGCCTCGGCGTCGAGGTCTGCTACGATCGTTTCATGCCTGGCGTTTCATGCGATAACGGGCGCGCGCGGATGCACAACGACATCGTCAACGAGGCGCTTCTCGACCTCATGGCAGGCTGATCGAAAGGTCGGCGATGAACGGAGGGCTTTTCCCGATGGGCAACGTCGCGGACCTGATCGCCGACACGCTCCTGGAGGTCGGCGTCACGCGGATCTTCGGCCTGGTGGGCGACAGCCTGAACGGGCTCACCGAGGCGCTCCGGCACAGGCCGGCGCTTCGCTGGATCCACGTCCGTCACGAGGAGGTCGCCGCCTTCGCCGCCGCCGGCGAGGCGCAGGTGACAGGCACGCTCGCCGTCTGCGCCGGCTCGTGCGGGCCGGGCAACCTCCACCTGATCAACGGCCTGTTCGACGCGCACCGGAGCCGCACGCCAGTGTTGGCGATCGCGGCGCACATCCCGTCTTCGGAGATCGGCGGCGGCTACTTCCAGGAAACCCATCCGCAGGACCTGTTCCGCGAGTGCAGCCATTATTGCGAGCTCGTCTCGGACGTCTCGCAGCTGCCGTACGTGCTCGAGAACGCGATCCGGGCCGCGGTCGGCAAGCGGGGCGTGGCCGTCCTGGTGATCCCCGGCGACGTGGCGCTCCACGACGCGCCGAAGCGGCCGAGCTCGCCGAGAACCGGCCTCCTGCCACCGGCGCCGGTCGTCCGCCCGGCCGAACGCGACCTCGATGCGCTCGCCGCCATGCTGAACGACGCCGGGCGCGTCACCCTGTTCTGCGGGCGTGGCTGTGCCGGCGCGCACGGGCCGCTGATGCGGCTCGCGGACGCGCTGAAGAGCCCGATCGTGCATGCGCTCGGCGGCAAGGAGCACGTCGAGTACGAGAACCCCTACGACGTCGGGATGACCGGCTTCATCGGCTTCTCGTCCGGCTATGCGGCCATGCACAGCTGCGACACCCTCGTCCTGCTGGGCACCGACTTCCCGTACAAGCAGTTCTTTCCGTCGGACTGCCGGATCGCGCAGGTCGACATCCGGCCGGAGAACCTCGGCCGGCGCTGCCGCCTTGACCTCGGCCTCGTCGGCGACGTCGGGGCGACCCTCGAGGCGCTGCTGCCGAAGCTGCGGGCAAGGACGGATCGCGGCTTCCTCGACGCGAGCATCGCCCACTACGAGCGTGCCCGCGAGGGCCTTGACGAGCTCGCCCGCGGAACGCCGGGCCACAAGCCCATCCATCCGCAGTATCTCGCCAAGGTCCTGAGCGACGCGGCGTCGGACGACGCGGTGTTCACCGCGGACGTGGGCACGCCGACGATCTGGTCCGCCCGCTACCTCAGGATGAACGGGAAGCGCCGCCTGGTCGGATCCTGGACGCACGGCTCGATGGCCAACGCGATGGCGCACGCGATCGGCGTGCAGGCCGCGTGTCCCGGCCGGCAGGTCGTGTCGATGTCGGGCGACGGCGGCTTTGCGATGCTGATGGGCGACCTCCTGACGCTTCGCCAGCAGAAGCTGCCGGTCAAGATCGCGATCTTCAACAACGGCGTGCTCGGCTTCGTGTCGCTGGAAATGAAGGCTGCCGGCTTCGTCGATTTCGGCACCGACCTCGAGAACCCCGACTTCGCGGCGATGGCCCGCGCGATCGGGATCCACGCGCGTCGCGTCGAGGATCCCGGCGAGCTTCCGGAGGCGGTCGCCGACGTGCTGGCCCATGACGGGCCCGCGGTGCTCGACGTCGTGACCGCGAAGAGCGAGCTCTCCATGCCGCCGACGATCGGGGTCGAGCAGATGAAGGGCTTCAGCCTGTGGGTGCTTCGCGCGATCATGAGCGGACGCGGTGATGCCGTCCTGGACCTCGCGAAGACCAACCTGCTGTCGCGCTAGGCGGTCACGACACGCAGGGTCTGATCGGGAGCAAGGTCGGGTTGAAGGGCAGGGAGGACGTGGAGCCGCCCGCAGCCGCCGCGCCGCGCGATGCCGTCACGTCCGGAACCGCGCGGTCCCGACGCTCCTGCCCCGGTAGCGGACCGCATACGCCACGCCGAGCAGCCCCAGCACCGGCACCCCGTAGGCGAGCGTCAGCCGGAACGCCGCGGTGAACGCGGTGGTCAGCAGGATCGCCGCCATCAGCACCGCGCCCAGCAGGCTGGTCCAGGGCGACCCCCACATCGCGAACCGTCCGGGGATCCCGCGTCGCGCCGCGCGGAAGCGCAAGTGGGTGACGAAGATCATGCCCCAGGTGAACAGCGCCCCGAACATCGACAGCGCGATCATCACCACGAACGCCCGCTCCGGCGCCAGCACGTAGAGCACCGCCGCCACCGCGATCCCGGCGGTGGACGCCAGCAGCGCCGGCACCGGCACGCCGCGGCGGCTGACACGCCCCAGCAGCCGTGCCGCCTGTCCCGCCTGCGCCAGGCTGAACAGCATGCGGCTCGCGGCGAAGACCTGCGTGTTCATGGCCGACAGGGCGGCGACCAGGATCACTAGGTTGATCATCGACGCCGCACCCGGAACCCCGCTCGCCTCCATCACGGTGACGAACGGGCTGACGCCGGCCGCCGCCCTGGTCCACGGCATCACCGCCAGCATCACCGCGAGCGTCGCCAGGTAGAAGAACGCGAGCCGCGCCAGGGTGGTGCGCAGCGCACGTGCGATCACCCGTTCCGGGTCCTGCGCCTCGCCGGCCGCGACCGCGATCGTCTCGATGCCGAGGTAGCTGAAGATCGACACCACCACCGCCACCCACATCCCGCCGACCCCGTGCGGCAGGAAGCCGCCGTAGCGGACGTAGTTAGCGAGCCCGATGCCGGGCGAACCCGCCCGGTGCAGCACGGTCCAGCCGCCCAGCACCAGGAAAAGGAGGATCGCGGCGATCTTGACGAACGAGAAGCCGTACTCGACGGAGCCGAACACCCGGACGCTGGTCGCGTTGACCGCCACCAGGGCCAGCGAGAAGCCGAGGATCCACCACCACCCGGGCAGGCCCGGCGCCCAGTAGCGCATGTACAGCGCCACCGCGGTGACCTCCGTGCCCACCGCCAGCACGTTGGCCGACCAGTACGCGTAGCGCACCAGGTAGCCGGCCCAAGGCCCGACATAGCGCTGCGCCAGCCAGCCGAACGAGCCGGTGTCGGGATGCACCACCGTCATCTCGGCCAGCGCCCCCATCAGCAGCAGCGCGACCAGCCCGCCGATCGCGTAGCTCAGCAGCACCGCCGGTCCGGCCAGGCTGATGGCGAAGCCGCTGCCCAGGAACAGCCCGGTGCCGATCGCCCCGCCGATCGCGATCATCGACAGCTGCGCCGTGCCCAGGCGCCGCTGCAGCCCCGTCACGGTCCCCACGGTCCGGCTCATGTCACGCGCGCCCGGGTGCGGTAGGCGGGCCGGTCCCATTCGCGCTCCGCCATCACCGCGCGTAACGCCGCCACCGCGTCGAACACGTCGGCATGCGAGGTGTAGAGCGGCGAGAACCCCACCCGCAGGAGGTCGGGCGCGCGGAAGTCGCCGACCACGCCGCGGGCGATCAGCGCCTGGCAGATCGCATACGCCTCGCCGTGCGCGTGGCTGACGTGGCTGCCGCGCCTGTCGTCGTCGGCAGGCGACGCCAGCGCGAAGCCGAAGCCGGGGCATTCCTGCGCCATCAGCCGGATGAACGTCCCGCCCAGCGCCTGCGACTTCGCGAACATCGCCGTCCGGTCGACGCCCTCGAACTGCGCCAGCCCGCATCGGAGCGCCGCCATGCCGATCACCGACGGCGTGCCGCACAGGAAGCGGAGGAGGCCGTCGCCGGGCCGGTACTCGTCCGCGAACGCGAACGGCGCCGCGTGGCCCATCCATCCCGACAACGGCGACTGCAGCGCGTGCTGCAGCCGTTCGGCGACGAACAGGAACGCCGGCGCGCCGGGGCCGCCGTTCAGGTACTTGTAGCCGCAGCCGACCGCGAGATCGACGTCGCACCGGTCGAGCTCGACCTCCACCGCGCCGGCGCTGTGGCTGATGTCCCACAGCACCAGCGCGCCCTTCTCGTGCGCCACGCGGGTGATCGCCGCCATGTCGAGCCTGGCGCCGCTCCTGTAGTGCACGTGGGTGAGCACGACCACCGCGGTCGCGTCGTCGATGCCGCCCATGATCCCGTCCGCGTCCACCAGGCGCAGCGCGACGTCGCCGCGCATGCGTGCGACGCCCTGCGCCATGTACAGGTCGGTCGGGAAGTTACCAGCCTCAGACAGGATCGTTCGCCTGCCCGGCCTCGCCTCCAGCGCGCTCGCGATCAGCTTGAACAGGTTGACCGAGGTGGTGTCGCAGACGATCACCTCGTCCGCCCGCGCGCCCACCAGCGGCGCGATCGCGGCACCGAGCCGCGCCGGCATGCCGATCCAGTCGTGCCGGTTCCAGCTCGAGATCAGGTCGCGGCCCCATTGCTGCTCCACCACCTCCGCCACCGCCGACGGGGTGTCGCGCGGCAGCGCGCCGAGCGAGTTGCCGTCGAGGTAGACGCCGCGCTCCGGCAGCGTGAACCGCGCCCGCACCCACGCCAGCGGGTCGCGCGCATCCATCTCCAGCAGGGTGTCGCGCGTCAGCGGCCCGCTCACGGCAGCGGCCGCAGCACGGCGCGGACCGGCGCCGCGTCGAGGCCGCCGAGCCGGATCGGCAGCGCGATCAGCTCGTAGTCGCCGGCTTCCACCCCGTCGAGCACCAGCCCTTCCAGGATGCGCAGGCCGGCCACGCGCGCCGCCTCGTGCGCGTGCAGCACCTTTGCCGCCTGCAAGTCGATCGACGGCGAGTCGATGCCGATCAGCACCGCATCCCATGCCGCGAGCAGGCGCACCGCGTCCGCCGCCAGCGTCACGAACGACTCGCTCCAGGCCTCGTGCGGGAAGCGCTCGTAGGTGCGGAACAGCACCCGCGGCGGCCCGCCCGACGCCGCCGCCAGGAGGTCGGGCGTGATCACGTCCCCGCAGCCGCGCAGGTCGAGCACCCGGGCTGGCCCGACGAAGGCGTCGAGCGCCACGACGTCGATCGTTGCCCCGTCCGGGTCGTAGTGCAGCGGCGCGTCCGCATGGGTGCCGGCATGGGTCGACGCCGCGTAGCGCGACACCCTGACCGGGCAGCCGGGACCGTGGTTCCAGGTCGCGTCGGACCCGAACGGGGTGTCGCCGGGCCAGCCCGGCAGCCCGGCCCGAAGCGTCTGCGAGATGTCGACGAGGCCCCGTCCGGTCAAGCGCGTCATCCTCAAGCGTCGGCTGCAGTCTAGCCGGACCGGCCGTTCCCGCCAGGGACCCGCAGCCCGTCCGGCCGGAAGAGGGGTTCCGCTCCCTTTACCGGAATCCATCACCGTCGTAATGTTTCCCATATGGATCTCGACCGGCGAACCTTCACCCTCGGCAGCCTGGTCGGCCTGACCGCCTTCAACGCCGACGCCGACGCGGCGCCAGCAAGGAGCGGAAGCATGTACGGATTGATCACCCAGTTCATGACCCGGCCGGACCAGCGGGACGAGCTGATCCGGATCCTGGCAACGGGCACGAAGGGCATGCCCGGCTGCCTGAGCTACGTCATCGCCGAGGATGCCGCGCGGGACGACGCGATCTGGGTCACCGAGGTCTGGACCGACGCCGAAAGCCACGCCGCCTCGCTCCGGCTGCCTGCGGTCCAGGAGGCACTGGCGAAAGGGCGGCCGATGATCGCCGGCGTCGGATCCCGGATCGCGACGCGTCCGGTCGCCGGCGCCTGACCGGCAATCCGCTTGCAAATTCCGCTGGCGGTTTCCACGAACATGACATATCGTAAGATATGTTCAAAGATACCCATCCCTCCTTCCACCGCTTCATCCACGCCATCGGCCATCACGCTCGCGGCCCCGGAGGTGGTCGCGGCTTCGGCCGCGGCCGCGGCGGCTTCATGGGTGGCGATGGCATGCCGGGCGGCCGCAAGCTCGGCTCCGCCGACCTCCAGCTCCTGCTGCTGGCCCTGCTCGCCGAGCGACCCGCGCACGGCTACGAGCTGATCCGCACCCTGGAGGAGCGCTCCGGCGGCTTCTACGCCCCGAGCCCCGGCATGGTGTACCCAGCCCTGACGTATCTGGACGAGATCGGGCACGCTTCCGTGTCCCTCGACGGCACGCGCAAGCTCTATACCCTGACCGACGCCGGCCGCGCCGAGCTCGCCGCCCACCGCGCGCGCGCCGACGCCATGCTCGACCTGCTGTCCCGGATCGGCACACGCATGGACGGCGTCCGCGACGCCTATGCCGGGCTGGGCGACCGCGATCCAGGGGCCGCCGACGCCCTGCATGGCGCCCGCCACGCTCTGAAGGCGGCCCTGATGCGCACCCGCGACGCCGGTCCGGACGAGGCCCGGCGCGTCGCCGCCATCCTCGCCCGCGCCACCGACGAGATCCTGAAGGG
>CAXTOD010000085.1:0-575 GCA_964245705.1 uncultured Acetobacteraceae bacterium | reverse complement strand
GAGGGAGGGTTTCGATCGCTTTCACGACGTGCTCCTCTTCGATGTGAGGCGCGCCAGAAGGCTCAAGGCATCAAGCGGCGCGGCGCCGGCTGCCGTGTTGTCATAGATCGCCCAGACCTCGGCGCCACGGGCCGCCGATCCCTCGACGAGACGCGCGTGATCCTCGATCGCGGCCGCATCATAGGCCGACCAGTAGACGCGGGGCGAGCCGTGCAGCCGGAAATAGGCGAGGCCTTCCCATCCGCCGATCAAAGCTGCCGCCGTCACGGGTGCGGGATCGGCCGCGACGCGTCCGACACGAGACCCGCCGCCGCCTGCTGTCGGTGGGGCGGGTGGAGCAGCTCACGCCGCGCATGCGCCGGATCGTGCTCGGCGGCGAGGCGCTGGACGGCTTCACCTCCGCCGCCGCCGACGACCACGTGAAGCTGTTCTTCCCGCCTCCCGGCGAGGGGATGGCGGCGTTCCCGGAGGACGGTCCGGCGCGCGACTACACCCCGCGCCGCTTCGACCCCATCGCCCGCGAGCTCACGGTGGAGTTCGTGCTGCATGGCGACGGCCCCGCCGCCGCCATGCAG
>CAXTOD010000084.1:0-10364 GCA_964245705.1 uncultured Acetobacteraceae bacterium | reverse complement strand
CTCCGGACCGTGGTCGAGCGGCAGCTTGAGTTCGGTCAGTCGCAACATGCGGGTGGACCTGCGGAAACGGGAGCGAAGCGTCTGCCGATGACGCGGGGCTCGATATCGGCCTAGCATCCGGGGCTTGCAAGCGCGGGCGGGGACCGACGGGACGACGACGATGCACGACCACGCCCACGATCATGCCCACGGACCTGGACACGCGCACGCGCTCGGCCACAACCACCACGCCGCCCATCCCGGCGGCCACGTGCACGCCCCGGCCAGCTTCGGCGCCGCCTTCGCGGTCGGCATCGCGCTCAACCTCCTCTACCTCGCCGGCGAGGCGACCTACGGCGTCCTGGCCGGCTCGCTGGCCCTGCTGGCCGACGCGGGCCACAACCTCGGCGACGTGCTCGGCCTCGGCGCCGCCTGGCTCGCCGCCGGACTCGGCCGCCGCCGTCCCGGCGGCCGGTACACCTACGGCCTGCGCCGCTCGTCCATCCTGTCGGCGCTGTTCAACGCCATCCTGCTCCTGGTGGTGACCGGCGGCATCGCCGCCGAGGCGATCCGCCGTCTGGTCGACCCGGCGCCGGTGTCCGGTCCCGCCGTGATGGTCGTGGCCGCGATCGGCATCGCCGTGAACGGGATCACCGCTTGGCTGTTCATGTCCGGCGCCAAGGACGACCTCAACCTGCGCGGCGCCTTCCTGCACATGGCCTCCGACGCCCTCACCGCGGCCGCGGTGGTGGTGGCCGGGCTCTTGATCGTGCTGACCGGATGGCAGCGCATCGACCCGGCGATCAGCCTCCTGGTCGCCGTCGTCATCGTCGCCGGCACTTGGTCGCTGCTGCGCCGGTCGGTCGAGCTGGCGCTGGACGCGGTGCCGCCGGGCATCGACCCGGCCGCCGTGGAGCGCACCTTGCGCGCGCTGCCCGGCGTGTCGGACCTGCACGACCTGCACATCTGGGGCATGAGCACCACCGAGACCGCGCTCACCGCGCACCTGGTCCGGCCCGGCCTGCCGACGGACGACGCCCTGCTGCGCTCCGCCGCCGCCCTCCTGGAGCGCCTCTACGGCATCGGCCACGCCACCTTCCAGGTCGAGACCGGCGAGGACGGGGAGCAGTGCCGGCTGGCCCCGGCGCAGGTGGTCTGACAGGTTCCGCGTCCCGAACGGCGTTCGCCCGGGCGTCGTTCAGAACAGGGCGAGCTGGCCTGCCGGTCCGCGCCCGGTGCCGCTGTCAGTGCCGGTCCCGGTCCCGAAATCGAGGGGCGGCGGCGCGAACTGTTGCGTGTCCAGCGCCACGTGGTCCGTCAGCCGGTAGCGCCGGATCGCCACGGCATGGCGCTGCGCCAGCAGCTCCGCATACGGCCCTTCCCCGCTGAAGCGGGTGCCGAAGCGGCTGTCGTTCAGCTTTCCTTCACGAGTTCCGCGTACGAGCTTCAGCACGCGTGCCGCCGCCTGGGGATAATGCTGATGCAGCCACGTCTCGACCATCGGCCCGAGCTCCCCGGGCAGGCGCAGCAGCGTGCAGCCGGCGCTGCGCGCCCCGGCGTCGGCGGCGGCGGCCAGGATCCGCTCCAGCTCGCAATCGTTCAGCCCGGGGATCATCGGGGCGGCCAGCACGCCGACCGGGATGCCGGCCTCGGCCAGAAGCCGGATCGTGTCCAGCCGACGCGCCGGTGTCGCCGCGCGCGGCTCCATCCGGCGCGCCAGGCCCGCGTCGAGCGTGGTGACCGACACCCAGGCGCGCACCAGCCTGCGCTCCGCCATCCGCGCCAGGACGTCCAGGTCGCGGACGATGCCGCTGCCCTTGGTGACGATGCTGACCGGATGGCCAAACCGTTCCAGCACCCCCAGCACCTGCCTGGTCAGGGCCAGGGCCCGGTCCGCCGGCTGGTACGGATCGGTGTTGGACCCGAGCGCGATCGGCCGCACGACGTAGCCGGGACGGCGCAGCTCCCGGTCCAGCAGCCGCGCGACCTCCGGCTTGAAGGTGAGCCTGGTCTCGAAGTCGAGGCCGGGCGAGTAGCCGAGATAGGCGTGGCTCGGCCGCGCGTAGCAGTAGACGCAGCCGTGCTCGCAGCCGCGATACGGGTTGACCGCGCGGTCGAAGCCGAGGTCGGGGCTCCCGTTGCGCGAGATCGCGCTCCGGCTGCGATCGGGCGTCAAGGTGGTCGGCACCGGCGGCGGCGCGCCCTGCTCGTCGGCGATGCTGTCCCAGCCGTCGTCGAACGGCTGCACCAGCAGCGGATCGAAGCGGTTGCCGCAGTTGCCGGACACCCCTCTGCCCTTGCGGACCACCGGAACCCCGCCATCCGTCTCCTGCTGATCGGACATCCCGGTCCTTCCCGGCTGCGCCGGCTTCCGCCGCGGGTCCATCCTGGCGGCTTTCGCCCGGCGGCGCAAGAACGTATGGTGAACATCAATTGGGGGTGGCTGGCGCCATCCGACAGGAAAGCAATGGGCCATGGACATCGGACGGGATACCATGGCTGCTGCGGCGCAGGCCGGTTCGCATGCCGTTGCATCCTGCAGCCCAGTTCGAGACACACTTCCAACATGCCCTTGATCGCCATCCTCGACGACCGCCTGACGAACAGGAACATCTATGCGCGTCTCGCCGCCTCGCTGGAGGACGGGACGGAGGTGGTCACCTTTGACGATCCGCGTTCCGCACTGGACTGGCTCGGCAGCAACGACACCGACCTGGTGATCACCGACTTCAAGATGCCCCATCTCGACGGTGCCGCCTTTACCCGCCGGTTCCGGACCATGTCCGGTTGCCTGGACGTGCCGGTGGTGGTGATCACCGCCTATGACGACCGCTCCTACCGGCTGCAGGCGCTGGAAGCGGGGGCCACCGACTTCCTGCAAAGCCCGGTCGACCACGCCGAGTTCGTCACCCGCGGCCGCAATCTCCTGCGCATGCACCGCCAGCACCGGATCATCGAGGCCCGGGCGCGCACGCTGGAGCGCGAGCTGCAGGACAGCGAGCTGTCGCGCGAGAAGCTGCTGCGCGACAGCCGCGAGGCGCTGGCGCAGGTGATCGACACGGTGCCGGCCTTCATCAGCGCCGCCAGCCGGGACGGCCAGATCGTGTTCGTCAACGCGTCCCAGCTCGCCCTGACCAGCGGCTCCGGCGTCAGCCAGCCGCCCGACCGGACCACCGGCGCTCCCCCGCCGGACGACACCGCGCCGGAACCGTCCTGGCAGTCCGCCCCCGCGCCGCAGACCCTCCTGGTGTTCGGCGCGGAATACGAGCAGCGCAGCCGGTCGCTGGACCAGCTGGTGTTCCGCAGCGGCCGGGCGCTTCCGGCCTTCGAGCAGGAGGTGACCGACCAGGACGGCCAGCGGCGCATCCTGCTGACCACCAAGTCGCCGCTGCGCGACGGGGTAGGGCAGGTCGGCAGCGTGCTGACGACGTCGCTCGACATCACCGACCGCAAGCGCGCCGAGCAGCACCTCCAGCACGTCGCGAGCCATGACGGCCTCACCGACCTGCCGAACCGCCTGCTGCTGCGCGAGCGCCTCCGGTACCGCCTGGTGCGCAGCGGCCGCGCCAGCAGCCTGCTGGCGCTGCACTTCCTCGACCTCGACCGCTTCAAGGAGGTGAACGACCAGATGGGCCACCACCTGGGCGACCTTCTGCTCAAGACGGTGGCGGCGCACCTGCTGGCCTGCGTCGGCCCGCACGACACGGTGGCGCGGATCGGCGGCGACGAGTTCGCGATCCTGCAGACCCAGATCTCGCATCCGGACGAGGCGTCCGCCCTTGCCGAACGGATCATCGCCCGGATCGGCCGCCCGACGCTGCAAGGCGGCCAGGAGATCTCCATCAGCGGCAGCATCGGCATCACCCTGGCGCCCGCGGACGGCACCGACGCCGAGGCGCTGCTGCGCAACGCCGACCTCGCGATGTACCAGGCCAAGACCGAAGGGCGGAACAGCTACCGCTTCTTCGTCGCCGACATGGACGAGCGGATCAGCCGCGTCCTGCGCATGAAGCAGGAGCTGCGCCAGGCGCTGCGGGCGGACGAGTTCGTGCTGCACTACCAGCCGCAGATGAACCTGCGCACCGGGCGGATCGCCGGCGCGGAGGCGCTGCTGCGCTGGCGCCATCCGGTCCAGGGCCTGCTGCTGCCCGGCGAGTTCCTGCCGGCGGCGGAGGAAGGCGGGCTGTCAGCCGACATCGACACCTGGGTGCTTCGCCAGGCCTGCACCGACGCCGCGCGCTGGCAGAAGGACGTCGCGCTGCCGGTCGGGGTGGGCGTGAACCTGTCGCCGGTCAGGATCGGCACCGAGAAGACGCGCCAGATGATCACCGCCATCCTCAGCCAGACCGGGCTGGACCCGTCGCTGCTGGAGCTGGAGCTCACCGAGCGCGAGCTGGTCGAGGACCTCGACGCGGCGGCCGGCGTGCTCAAGGGCTTGCGCCAGCTGGGCGTCCGGGTCGCGATCGACGATTTCGGGATCGGCTATTCCTTCCTCAGCCACGTCAAGAACTTCCCCGTGGACCGGATCAAGATCGACCAGTCCTTCGTGCGCAACCTCCGCACCGAGGGCAACGATGCCGCGATCGTGCGCGCCATCATCAGCCTGGCGCACGGGCTGCAGATGACCGTGGTGGCCGAGGGCGTGGAAACCGTGGAGCAGCTGACCCATCTGTCCGGCGAGGGCTGCGACGAGATCCAGGGCTTCTACTTCAGCCGTCCGCTGCCGATCGAGGAGATGCTGGCGCTGCTTCGCGACGAGGGTTCTTCCGTTGGCTGATCCGGTCGGGACAGGTCAGCGCTGGCCGCAGGCGCCGGCCCGCAGTCCGGTGGCGAAGCGGTCGGAGCTCGAGATGAGCCTGAACCGGTTCGCGTTCAGCCTCGTCGTCAGCGCCTACATGATCGCTGTCGGCGCTTCGGCGTTGACCCTTGAGCTGACCTTTATCGCCCTTTATCTCCTGTTCTCGACGGCTCTCCTCCTGCACATCCGGCGGACCCCGCGCCCCGTCATGGGCCGCGTCGTCATCGCCCTGTTCGCCGATTTCGGGATGATCTCGCTGGAGATGCACGCCGGCGGCGCCACCACCTCCGTGCTCTACCCGATCTATCTCTGGGTGATCCTCGGCAACGGCTTCCGCTTCGGGCTGCGCTTCCTGTTCGCCGCGGTGGTCGTAGCGCTCGTTGATTTCGGCATCGTCTGCCGTACCACGCCGTTCTGGCTGCACGAGCACTACCTGTGGCTCGGGCTGATGGTCGGCCTGATCACCGTGCCGGGCTACGGTGCCACGCTGATCGCCAAGCTGTCAGCCGCACGGCGGGAAGCGGAAGCCGCCGACCAGGCCAAGAGCATGTTCCTGGCCAGCGTCAGCCACAGCGTGCGCACCCCGCTCAACGCGATCCTGGGCAGCCTCGGCCTGCTGGAGGAAACCCCGCTGGACAAGGAGCAGCGCGAGCTCGCGCACCAGCTGCGGACCGGCTCGGACATCCTGATGTCGCTGGTGTCGAGCATCCTGGACTTCAGCCAGCTCGAGGCGAACCAGATGCCGGTCCGGCTGTCGGCGGTCGACATCGGCGGCATCGCGCTGAAGCTGCGCCACCTGCTGGCCCCGCAGGCGCGGGCCAAGGGCATCGAGCTGTTCGTGCACGTCGCGCCGGACGTGCCTCGGCTGGTGCAGAGCGACCCGCGCCACCTGAACGAGATCCTGGTGAACCTGCTCAGCAACGCGCTCAAGTTCACCGAGGCCGGCGGCGTCAGGGTCGTCATGACCGCGCAGTCCCGGATCGGCAGCCGGGCGCGTCTCAGGATCGAGGTGTCCGATACCGGCATCGGCATACGGGAAACCGCGCTGGGCCGGATCTTTGAAAGCTTCACCCAGGCCGACGGCACCATCATCGACCGCTTCGGCGGCACCGGGCTGGGCCTGGCGACGGTGCGGCACCTGGTCCTGCTGCTGGGCGGCACGATCGACGTCAGGAGCGTGCTGGGGAAGGGCAGCACGTTCTCGGTGGAGCTCGAGTGTCGCGTGGCGTCGGACGCAAGCGAGACCAGGAAGCAGACGATCGTTCCGCGGATCGTGTTCCTTCGCGGACAGGCTGGAGGTCCCGTGCTGGACACGCACCTCCGCGAGCTGTGCACGTCGCTGATCGTCGTGACGGACCCCGCGAGCCTGGCGACCCAGGTGAGCGATGTTCTTCACGACGCGTCCGGGTCCGGAACGCTGCTGGTTCTCGATTGCCCGTCCCGCGCGTCGCGGGATGCCCTGCTTCCGCTGCTGGCCGGGCTCGACCGAAGCGGCGACCTTCCACGCCTGCTCGTCGCCGACGGGATCGATCCCGACGAGGCCGGCCGGCTGAGCCGTCAGGTCACCAGCATGGTCGGCAGCGGCTGCAGCCCGGACGAGTTGCGTGCAGCGGTGCAGCGCTGCGTCGCGCCGGTCGCCTCGCCCGATCCCGCAGCGAAGGTTCAGGTTGCGACGGGTCCGTCCAGGCTGCACGTCCTGGTCGCCGACGACAACCTGACCAACCAGAAGCTGGTCGAGAAGATCCTGCAGCGCGCCGGCCACAGCACGCACCTGGTCCGGAACGGCGAGGACGCGCTGATCGCGCTGGCCGAACACCGCTTCGACCTGGCACTGCTCGACCTCAACATGCCGGTCATGGGCGGACTGGATGCGGCCAAGGAGTATGCGTTCCTGTCGCTCGGGCAGAAGGCGGTGCCGCTTGTGGCCCTGACGGCGGACGCGACGCCCGAAACGGCGGAGCGCTGTCTCGAGGCCGGCATGGCCGCGTGCATCACCAAGCCGGTCGTCCCGGCCGACCTGATCGCACGCATCCACGGTTTCGTCGCGGACGCGCGTGCCGCCGCACCGTCCCCGTCGGTGGTCTACGACATCCGCTCGCATCCGCAGTTCTCGGCCAACCGGGCGCCGCTCGACCTCCAGGTCGTGACCGAGCTCGAGCTGCTCGGTGGCCGCGACTTCGCCGCCGACCTGCTCGAGGGCTTCATCGTCGAGGCTCGTGCCCTTGGCATGCAGCTCAGGCAGGCGGCGGCGGCTGGCGACATGCTGTCGTTCCGCAACGCGGCGCACGCGCTACGCAGCGCTGCGGCCAACGTGGGAGCCAGCCTCGTTCACGAGCTGTGCGGGCAATGCCGGAACCTGCCGGCCGCCTCCCTCGTCCAGAACGGCGTGTCGCTTGCCGAGCGGATCAGGACGGCGATCGACCGCGTCGAGAACGAGATCCCGGCGCGTGGCCGCGCCAGGCAGTGATCGATCCCCATCCACAACCGAAGCCGGCAGCGCGGAGCACGCCCATCGGTCCCCGCGTCGCCGGCCTCGGGGCCTTCGTCATCGCAGCTGCGTTTATTCCGCGGCGACCCGGCTTGCCGGTCCGGTCGTCGCGAGCACCCGCCTCGCCTGCGCCGCGGCGAGACGCTCCATCTTGCGAAGGTCCGGGGCTTCCAGGTTCATTGCCGCATCGATCCAGATCTCGACCACGTCGCGCAGCTCCTGTTCCGCGACGGGATGTACCCGCCGGCGAGCCGCATAGACTGCCGAGTACGCGTTGTGCTTGCGCGCGTTGCGCTCGATGTAGGCCTGCGTCGCATAGTGGCCCTCCCCATCCTCCGCCAGCACGTCGACCACGCCCATCTCGAACAGCTCCTCGGCGGTGTAGATGCGCCCGCTCAGGATCATCTTCTCCGCCCGGGCCGGGTCGAGCCGGCGCGACAGGAAGCTGTAGGCGCCCATGCCGGGGAACAGGTTGAACAGGATTTCCGGGAGGCCGAGCTTGGCGCTGCGCTCGGCGATGATCACGTCGTAGGACAGCGCGCACTCGAAGCCGCCGCCCAGGGCGTCGCCCTGCACCAGTCCGATCGTGACAAGGGGAAGGCCGAAGGCGATCGAGTTGGCATAGACCAGGTCGACGCAGGCATGAGCGTAGGCCTCCAGCACCGAACGCTCGCCATTCCGGATCTTGTTGGCGAACAAGGCGAGGTCGCCACCCATGTTGTAGATGCCAGGAATGTGCGACGCGGCAACCACGTATTGCAGAGGCGCGCCGCCAGCCTGACGAGTGGTCGCGTGCAGGTCGCGGATCGCGGCATGCATCGCGCGTATGTCGCCCAGCAGTTCCATGGTGAAGCAGGCGAGTCCACCTGCCGGACGCATGTAGTTCCAGAGCGTGCGGCGCTCGATGTCGAGCGTGATGTCGAGGTTCTCGAAACCCGCTTCGAGGACCCGACGCGGATCGACACAGGTGGCACGGCTGTCCATGAGCGAGGCCGTCGGCGAGATCGCGAAATTTCTTTTCGACTGGATGAGGGTCATCTTGGCGTCCTTGCTGGAAAAGGCGCGCCTGCCCGACTGGCTATCGATCCACCATCCAGGACGAGGCGTCGCTCCTGTAGTGTGTCGCAAAACCCAAGAAATGTTCCACTCGACATGCAATCTTAAACTGATAACATTTCTTCCCACACAGGCGACGCTGCATCGTCTCAAAAAGACGACGTCGCCGGCGATCGCGCCCCGCGCGTGCGTCGATCAGCGCGCCGACAGGTCGAGTGCCGCCAGCAGCCCGGGCTCGGTGCCGAATGCCAGGCGGCTGCCATCGGAACTGAACGCCAGCGCCGACACGGCGCCCCGTCCCGGGCCGCACACCGGCAGCACCCGCCTGCTGGCGACGTCGGACATCAGCACGGTGCCGTCCGCGAACCCGGCCGCGACGATGTCCTGCTGCGGATGGAACGCGACGCGCACGCACACCGAATCCGGCACCCCGGCCAGCTCGGTCGGCGCCTTGCCCATCGGCCCGCCGCCGAAGAACGGCCACAGCACCACCGCCTCCGCGCCGCTGGTCGCAAGCCAGCGGCCGTTGCGCGAGAAGCCGAACGACAGCGTCTTCTGCGGATAGCCGCTCATGCGCATGTTGTGCCCGTCCGGCAGGCGCCAGCCGTGCAGCTCGTTCTCCTGCATGGCGGTGACCAGCGCCTCGCCGTCCGGGTGCAGGGCGACCCCGACATGGCTGCCCTTCCAGGCGAGCCTGCGGGCGGAGTCCGACTTCGACCCGGTGAACCACAGCGAGGCGCCGCCGTAATGCGAGGCGGCGATCCGCTTGCCCTTGGCGTCGAAGGCGATGCCCGACACCGTGCTTTCGTGGTCGAGCGCCTTGACCAGCGTGCCCGCCGCGTCGCGCAGCTCGACCTGCTTCCCAGACGCCGACGCGATCAGCCCCCCGCCCTCCGGCCGCTTCGGATCCACCACGCTCGCCACGTGCTCGACCCAGCGGCGGCCCTTCGCCAGCGGCACCACCGTGCCGTCCGCTCCGTCGATCCGGCACAGGGCGTTGTCGTCCCCACCGGTCAGGAAGCCGCCGCGCGTGGTGTCGGCACACAGCGACAGCACCGCGCCGTCATGCGCCAGGATCCGCCGCCAAGCCCCGGCCTCGCCCGCCGCCCCGGCCTGCGCCAGGTGCACCTCGCCGTCCCCGGTCGCAAACGCCATCATCCCGTTGTCCCGGGAGAACGCGCAGCCGACCACGTGTCCCTCGACCTGCCGGGTCGCGCCCCGCGTGCGCAGCAGGTGGTCCGGATCGGCCAGGCCGGCGTCGCTCATCGGGCGCGGCAGCTCTCGAAGCCGCGTCGCAGGCGCGGCCGGTTCAGGTTGCGGCCGATGAACACCAGGCGCGAGGCACGCGGCGCCCCCTCCGGCCACGGGCCGATGAAGTCGCCGTCCGCCATCATGTGCACCGCCTGGAACGCGAACCGCCGGGTCTCGCCGGCATAGCTCAGGATCCCCTTGGAGCGCAGGATGTCGCCGCCCTGCTCCTGCAGCACCGCGCCGATCCAGCTCTGGAACTTGGCCGGGTCGAGCGGCTCGAGGACCTCGAATGACAGGCTGCTCACGTCCTCGTCGTGGCCGTGCGCGTCGTTCTCCAGGAAGTCCGGCGCCACCGCCAGCGCCCGGGCGAGGTCGAACCCGCCCTGATCCAGCACGTCGTCGAGCCGGACGTTGCCGCGCACCGCCCGGTGCAGCCGCACGAACCGGTTGATGCCGCGTATCCGCGCTTCCAGCGCCTCCAGCGCCGCCTCGTCCACCAGGTCGGTCTTGTTCAGGATCACCACGTCGGCGAACGCGACCTGGGTGCGCGCTTCCGCGCTGTCGGCCAGACGCGCCGGCAGGTTCAGCGCGTCCACCACCGTCACCACCGCGTCGAGCCGCGTTTTCGCCCGCACCGCCTCGTCGACGAAGAAGGTCTGCGCCACCGGCGCCGGGTCGGCGAGCCCCGTGGTCTCGACGATGATGCCGTCGAACTTCGTCCGGCGCTTCATCAGCGCGCCCAGGATGCGGATCAGGTCGCCGCGCACGGTGCAGCAGATGCAGCCGTTGTTC
>CAXTOD010000083.1:9100-10542 GCA_964245705.1 uncultured Acetobacteraceae bacterium | reverse complement strand
CGCGCCACCGCCGAGCCGACGAAGCCGGTGGCACCGGTGACCAGGATCGGCTTGGACATGGTTTCCGTCTCCTCGGGCTGCGCCGCCCGTATCTGCCCGGCCCGGCCGGCGTGGTCAAAGCGCCGCGTGGCCGGCGGCCGCTTGCGGCGGAGGTGGAAGCCCGGTCGCCGACGGTGTAGGAGCTTCGGCAGCGCAGCCATGCGTCCCGCCCTCATGCCCGAAAGGCCGCCCGCTTGAAGACGGTCTCGATCCTGCTGGCGGTGCTGGGCCTCGTCCTGATCACGGCGTTCACCGGCTGGCTCGGCGCCGGCGCGGTGCTCAAGGCGCTGCTGTCGGTCGGCCTCGGCGGCTTCGCGGCTCTGGTCGCGGTGCAGCTCGCCACCGACGTGGTGCTCGCCTGCGCCTGGAGCCTGGCCTGTCCCGGCATCGGCTTCCTCCGCCTGTTCGCCGCCCGGCTGGTCCGCGAAGGCGCCACCACCTGCCTGCCGTTCTCCCAGCTCGGCGGCATCCTGATCGCCATACGCGCCACCTGCTTCCCCGCCACGCGCCGACGCGGCGCGGTCGGCTGGCCGGAAGCCTCCGCCGCCAACGTGGTGGACGTCACGATGGAGGTGAGCGGCCAGATCCTGTTCGTGCTGCTCGGCCTGCTGTTCCTGCTCGACCGCAGCCCGGACAGCAGCCTGGCCGGCCCGGTGACGCTGGGCATGGCGCTGATGGCCGCGGCCATGGCCGCCTTCGTCTGGATGCAGCGCAGCGCGTCTGGGCTGTTCCGCCGCGGCATCGAGGGGCTGGGGCGCCACGTCGCCGGCCAGTGGCAGGGCGCCTGGCAGGGCGCGTGGCAGGGTGCCCTGCAGAACGGCATCGATACCCTGCAGGACCGGCTCGACCGGTTCTACGCCAGGCCCGGCCGCCTCGCCGGCGCCTGCCTGCTGCACCTGTCGGCCTGGACCGCCGGCGCCGGCTGGGTCTGGCTCGGCTACCGCCTGCTCGGCGCGCCGATCGGCTTCGGCGAGGCTATGGCGATCGAGGGGGTGGCGAGCGGGGTGCTGTCGGTGTCGTTCCTGGTGCCGGCAGCCCTCGGCGTGCAGGAAGCGGCCTACGTGGCGCTCGGCAGCCTGTTCGGGCTCGACCCGCATCTGTCGTTCGGCCTGAGCCTGCTGCGGCGGGGGCGCGACCTGGCGCTCGGCGTGCCGTCGCTGCTGGCCTGGCAGGCGGCCGAGATCCGCCGGCTGCGTCCGGTGCCGCAGCCGGAGCTGGTGCCGTGACGGCGCCGCTGTTCGACCGCCTGCTGGTGGTCGGCCTGGGCCTGATCGGCAGCTCGCTCGCCAGGCGGGCCGTGGCCGATCCCGTGATCGCCCGGGAGGTGGTGGCCTGGGACTCGGGCCCATCGGTGCGGGCCCGCGTCGCGGAGCTCGGCATCGCCCACCGCGTCGCCTCCGACG
>CAXTOD010000083.1:0-9090 GCA_964245705.1 uncultured Acetobacteraceae bacterium | reverse complement strand
GCTTCGCGACGGGGGTCAACCTCCCCAAGGTGGCGGCCCCCTCGGCCCGGTCATCCCGGTGGCGGTCGCCTCCGACGCGGCCGAGGCGGCGCAGGGTGCGGATTGCGTGGTGCTGTGCGTGCCGGTCGGCGCCATGGCCGCCGCCGCCGAGGCGCTGCTGCCGCACATGATGCCCGGCGCCATCCTCACCGACGTGGGCTCGACCAAGCAGTCGGTGATCCGCGGCATTTCGCCGCTGCTGCGCCCGGGGATCCGCTTCGTCCCGGCCCATCCCCTCGCCGGCACCGAGTATTCGGGTCCCGACGCGGGCTTTTCGACCCTGTTCGAGGGCCGCTGGGCGCTGCTCACGCCCCTGGAGGATGGCGACAGGGAGGCGGCGGGACGGGTGGCGCGGCTGTGGCAGGCCTGCGGCGCCATGACGCGCGAAATGGACGCGGCGCATCACGACCGGGTGCTCGCCATCGTCAGCCACCTGCCGCACCTGCTCGCCTTCACCATCTGCAGCACCGCCGACGACCTGGAGGGCGAAAGCCGCAGCGAGGTGCTGCAGTTCGCCGCCACCGGCTTCCGCGACTTCACCCGGATCGCCGCGTCAGATCCCACCATGTGGCGCGACGTGTTCCTGAACAACCGCGACGCGCTGCTGGAGATGCTGGCCCGCTTCACCGAGGACGCGCAGGCGATGGCGCGCGCGATCCGCTGGGGCGACGAGGCGTTCATCGTCGACCGGATCGTGCGCGGCCGCGGCATCCGGCAAAGCCTGATCGAGATCAAGCAGGCCTGAACTCCGCAAGCACGCGCACGCCGTCAACGGGCGATAAAGGTCCAGGCGATCGCCGAGAACGGCATCAGGGCGAGGGAGAAGCGGACCGCGACGTCGGCAACCCGGAACAGGTGCCGGGGCGGCAGCGGGTCGGCCGCGTGAGCCGCGTTCGAGGCCAGGATGTCGCGGCGGAAATGGACGGTGCTGGAGGTCATGGCGGGGTCTCCTCGATCCGGCCTGAAGCGGCCTGATCGAGACATTGCAGCCAGCATGCCACACGCTAAACCGTTGAAAACACTATAACAACGTCACGGCTCCCGATCCCATCCGCGACGACACGCCAGAAGATGGCGTCCTAGTCCAAATTTCTGCAAAAGCCGCCAACCCTGCTGCGACCCGGGCCGCACGACGTCAGATCACGCTGGTCCACCGTTCGTCTTCCGTCGTGCGCAGCTCGGCCTCGACGACCCCGTCGAGATAAAGAACCGCCGCAAGGCCCAGCCCGACCACCGCGAGCCCACCGATCGACAGCGCCGCCATCCAGAACGACATCGCGCCCCTCCACCCCGTCTCCACGACGAGCCTAGCCGCCGGCCGGACGCGGGGCGCAGGTTTCCGGGCCTCGTTCTGCTGCGAAATGTGCCGCGGCGTTACCGGGCCGGCGACCTCGTGCAATGGCTTGCGAGATAGACGGCCGGGTCGACGCCGCCGATAAACAGCGCCCGCGGCCCGAAGGTCTCCCCGCCCAGGTAGTCGCGCTCGCCGTGCGCGCCGAACCAGGCGCCGGCCCGGCCGGTGAACACCGCGTCGGTCACGCGTACGAAGTCCCCGCAGGACGCGACGACGCCGCTCGGCGCCGGCGCCGGACGCGCCGCGGAAGCCGGCAGCAGCAGCCCGAACAGGACGGTGGTCAACCAGCCCATGACATCCCCCTCGCCCGGCGGGGCCGCCCGGGGAGACTGCACGGATCCGGTTACGGGTTCGTCTACGGAAGCGACGGCGACCGGTTCAGGACCGGTCGCCGTCCCGGGCCATGTCAGCGGGGCCGATGGTAATAATGACGGTGATGGTGGTGGTAGTAGTGGTGGTAGGGCTGCGCCAGGGCGGCGCCTGTGCTGCCGACGAAGCCGGCCAGGCTGAGAAGAAGCACGAGTTTTCGCATGAACGGGAGACTCCTTGATCGGGTGCGCAACGAACGGCGGTTCGGCCCGGTTTCGCCTTCGGGCCGCACTATTGCTTAGCCGCCGAACCTGAACGTCCGATTAAGACCACATCCCGGCCGCGCAGGCGACAGGGCGTCGCGGCAACCACTCCGTCCCGCCGCTGTTCCAGGAAAGGCGCAAACGGAGCAGCGACCATGAAAAGCCAGGAAATGCCGGTCCCGCCGCCGCCGGAAGGCGGCAAGGAGCACACGGACAAGGAATACGACCACGAAACCAAGCCCGGCCAGGAGTCGAGCAAGGCGGCGCGGACCTCCTCCAACGGCGCACAGGTGTCCACCCCCACCGCATCCGAGGCCTGACGGCCCGACGATCGGGAACCGGCCAGCCGCAGCACGGGAGCCTGTCGATGACGCAGCAGCGCAGGATGCTGGTGGCGGGCGTGCAGGGCGTGATCGGCCGCGCCGCCGCCCGGCGACTGGCGGGGCAGCCGGACACCGCCGTCTACGGGTTGTCCCGCCGCGCGGCGGTCGGGATCCCGGGGGTGGAGGAGGTGCCGGTCGACCTGCTCGATCCGGACGACGCGCAAAAAAAGCTTGGCGCGATCCGCAACGTTACCCACGTGGTGTTCGGCGCCTACGTCGAGAAGCCGACCTCGGCCCGTTCAAGACCTCGGCCCGCGAGGACGACCCGCGGCTGATGCCGCCCAACTTCTACTACGACCAGGAGGACCTGCTCCGTGCCCGCGGCGCCGGGCGCTGGAGCTTCACCGCCCTGCGGCCGGAAGCGGTGTGCGGCTTCGCCGTCGGCAACCCGATGAACCTCGCCATGGTGATCGCGGTCTACGCCGCGCTGTCCAGGGAGCTCGGCCTTCCGCTGCGCTTCCCCGGCACGGAGGCGGCCTACCGGGCGCTCTACCAGGTGACGTCTGCCGACATCCTAGCCGATGCCACCGACTGGGCCGGCCAATCGCGTGCTGCGGAGAACGAGATCTTCAACATCACCAACGGCGACCAGTTCCGCTGGCAGCACATGTGGCCACGGATCGCCGACATGTTCGGGATGGCCTGCGCCGATCCGGTGCCGACACCCCTGGCAAGCTACATGGCCGACAAGGCCCCGCTCTGGGCGCGCATGGCCGAGCGCCACGGCCTGCAGCCGATCCCCTACGACGCCCTGGTGTCCTGGGCGTTCGGCGACTTCATCTTCAACAGCGGGTTCGACAACGTGTCCAGCACGATCAAGGCGCGCCGCGCCGGGTTCGGCGCCTGCATCGACACCGAGGACATGTTCCGGGCGCTGTTCGGCCGGCTCAGGCGGGACGGGGTGATCCCGCCCTGAATGTCGGCGCGCCAGGGTGGTCCGCGACCGTCCTGCGACGTGACTCGAACTTGGCAGGGAACTGTCGGTTGACGGCTGCGCTTGGCCCTGCATGCCGGCACCCCTCGACACCCAGCGGTTCCAACCGTGAGCGACCTGCCGGATCAGGGCACGGGCGAGGAGGTGCTGCGGCTGCATGCGGAGCAGCTCGACATCCGGCGCCGGGTGCGGCAGACCGGCGAGGTGCGGGTCGCCATCCAGACGCGCAGCCGCGACCAGGACGTCGACGAACAGCTGACCCGGCACGACGTGCGGGTCGAGCACGTCGCGGTCGACCGGTTCGTCGAGGACATGCCGCAGATCCGCGAAGAAGGCGAGACGACGATCGTCCCCGTTGTCGAGGAGGTTCTCGTCCGCCGCCTGTTCCTCAAGGAGGAGGTCCGCATCACGCGGATCGCCACGACGCACGCCCACCGGGAAACGGTGGCCCTGCGATACCAGGAGGTTGTCGTGTCCCGCGCCGGCTCGGCGGACGCGTCAGCCAGCACCATCGTCAAGAACAATTCGTCAACCCAAGGAGACCTCCATGGCCAGTGAAACCATTGTTGCCGTGTTCGACACCGCGGCCCATGCTGAAGCCGCCGTATCCGCGCTGATCGCCGACGGCGTGCCGGCCAGCGCGATCGAGCATTACGCACGCGACCAGGGTGCCGCCGCGCAGGGCTCCGTCGGCACCGACGTCAACCCGTCCTCCGCGCATCGCGGGTTCTGGGGCTGGCTGACCGGCGAACAGGAAACCGCCTCCTCGCACCACGCGCTGTACGACCAGTCGATCCAGTCCGGCAGCACGGTGGTCACCGTGATCAGCGACGGCACCAACATCGACCAGATCTACAACGTGCTGGAATCCCACAACCCGATCGACCTGGACGAGCGCCACTCGCAGTACAGCGAGACCGGTGCCTACGGCTCCGGCTATGTCGGCACCGGTGCTGCCGTCGGCACCGCCGGCCTCGCCGAGACCGGCAGCACCACGACCGGCAGCACCACGACCGGCGCCACCACCGGAATGGCGACCGCCGGCACCCTCGGAACGTCGACGACCGCCGGCACCGAGGAGGTTCTTTCCCTGTCCGAGGAAAGCCTCCAGGTCGGCAAGCGTGCCGTCGACCGCGGCACCACCCGCATCCGCCGCTACGTGGTGGAGCGTCCGGTCGAGGAGCAGATCCGTCTGCGCAACGAGACCGTCACGGTGTTCCGCCGCCCGATCACCGGCACCGCCACCGTCGGCACCGACGCGTTCAGCGACCGCGAGATCGTGGTGAACGAGACCGACGAGGAGGCCGTGGTCGCCAAGACCGCCCACGTGGTCGAGGAGGTCGTGGTGCAGAAGGGCGTGGAGGAGCGGGTCGAGACCGTCCGCGACACCCTCCGCAAGGAGGAGGTGGAGATCGACGCCCCGACCACCGGCCTGACCGGCAAGGCGAACCCGCCGCGCATCTAGCGTCCTGTCCCCGGACTCCGCAAGCGGGGTCCGGGGACAAGCAAGCCACCATCGTCCTGAACATGGTGTTGCGGAGGCGGCCTCGGCCGCCTCCGGTTCGTTCCAGTCCCGGTCCCGGATCATGTCCGACTCCGACCTCGACCGCTTCGTCCAGGCGCAGGACCCGGTCCTGCCACAGGTCCTTCGCGAGCTGCGCGACGGCCGGAAGCGCTCGCACTGGATGTGGTTCGTGTTCCCCCAGCTGCGCGGTCTCGGCCACAGCGCCATGGCGCAGCGCTACGGCCTCGCATCCGGCGAGGAGGCCCGGCTCTACCTCCTGCATCCGGTGCTGGGTGTGCGCCTGCGGGACTGCACGGCCCTCGTCAACGCCGTCCCCGGCCGCACCATCGCCCAGGTCCTGGGCAGCCCGGACGACATGAAGTTCCGGTCGTCGATGACCCTGTTCGCGGCGGTGGCGCCCGACGAGCCGCTGTTCCGCCAGGCGCTGAACCGCTTCTTCGACGCGGCCTGCAGGCGCTGCTCCAGCACCTTCGCCGTCGCCGCGTCCGCATGCAGCCCCGCCACCCGCGTCACCGGGTCGAGCAGGCTCGGCGGCAGCGAGGACGGGTCCCTGAGATAGGCGGCGAAGCGCCGCGTCGCGCCCGCGGTCACGGCGGGATCGCCGAACTGGCCGAGAACCGCGATCAGGCTCGGACGCAGCAGCGTGTCCAGGAAGCTTTCGCCCGGCCTCGGCGTCCAGCCCAGGCGGGCGAGCTGCGGCCGAAGCAGGCTGCGCGCGAAGGCACGGAACGCCGGACGCGACGCGCTGCCCCGCTCCAGCGCGTCGAGGCGCTTCAGGTGGGAGATCGTGTCCTCCCACACGGCGAGGCTGTGGTCGCGGCCGTCGGACAGCGTCGCCACGAGGTCGAGGTAGGGGGACAGCGGCGCCAGGCCCGCCTCGAACAGCGCGAACTGGTCGCCGAGCAGGTTGGCGCGGTCGGCGGCGGCAAGGCCGGCAAAGCCGTGCTTCAGCGCCGCCAGGCCGGCCGCGTCGTAGCGGACGCGGTAGTAGCCGGCCTCGCCGAGATCCGCCTTCAGCGCCGCGTCGCAGCCGCCGAAGCGCAGCGTGGCCGGGTTGTCGCGCAGCAGCACGGTTTGCGGCGCGACGCCGGGGCCGCCCACCGTCACCGGGATCTGCCAGGACAGCGGCCGGGGGTCGGGATCGTGGATGGTGAAGCGCGACTGCGTCAGGGTCAGGACGCTGTCGCCGTTGTCGCAGCGGCGCGCGACGCCGACCAGCGGGATGCCCGGCTGCTCGGTGAAGCCCCTGGCGACCGCGGCCACGTCCTTGTGCGACACCGCCCGCAGCGACGCCCACAGGTCGGCGCTGGTGGTGTTGCCATAGGCGTGCGCCTTCATGTAGGCGCGCATGCCGTCGCGGAACGTGTCGGGTCCGAGCCAGTCCTCGACCATGCGGATGACCTGCTCGCCCTTCTGGTACGAGATCAGGTCGAACGCGGCGTCGGCGGCGCTCACGTCGGCGATCGTCTGCTGGATCGGGTGGGTGGTCGGCTTCGCGTCCACCGCCATCGCCAGCTCGCGGTCGGCATGAGCGCGCGGCCACATCTGCCAGGACGGGTTGAAGTGGTCGGTCGCCTTGGTCTGCATCCAGGTGGCGAAGCCCTCGTTCAGCCAGATGTTGTCCCACCAGCCCATGGTGACGAGGTCGCCCGACCACTGGTGCGCCATCTCGTGCGCCACGTCGACGAAGATGGTTTCCCGGGTGCGCGGCGCGCTGGTGCGGGGGTCGAACAGCAGCGCGTCGTCGATAAAGGTGATGTCGCCCCAGTTCTCCATCGCCCCCGCCTCGTAGTTGCCGGGGACCGCGACCAGGTCGAGCTTGGGCAGCGGGTAGCGGACGCCGAAATACGCGTCGTACCAGGGCAGGATCCGCGCCGCGGCGTCCAGCGCGTAGGCCCCCTCCGACTGCCTGCCGGTGGGCGCATAGACGCCGATCGGCGTGCCGCCGCCGCTGCCGTGCAGCGCCGACAGGTCGCCCGCCACCAGCGCCAGCAGGTAGGTGGACATGCGCGGGGTGGTCTCGAACACCACCCGCTTGGCGTCCGCGCCGACCGGAATGGTGGAGGCGACCGGCATGTTGCCGACCGGCACGTCGTCCCGCGGCAGGGTGACGCCCAGCCGGAACGTCGCCTTGAACGCCGGCTCGTCCCAGCCGGGGAACATCCGCCTGGCGTCGGCGACCTCGAACTGCGTGACCAGCATGCGCTTCGCGGCACCGGACGGGCCGCGGTAGTCGTCGTGGTAGATGCCGTTCGGCGTCGCCGGGATCGGGCCGGCATAGTCGATCACCAGCGTATGCGTGCCGTCCCCGATCGGGTGCGGCAGCCGGAGCGTGGCGGTCTGCGCGGCGTCGTCCTCCGAGATCGCGGCGGCGACGCCGTCCAGCGTGGCGCGGGACAGCGTCAGCCCGGCCTGGTTGAGAATGATGCTGTTTCCGGCGCCGGTGGCGGTCACGGCGACGCTTTCGTGCCCGGTCAGGGCGAGCCTGGTCATGTCGGCGACGATGTCGATGGCGTAGGCGGACGGCACCACGGTCTTGGGCAGCTGGCCGGGCGTGCCGGCGAGCGCAAACGGGGCTTCGGCGCGCGCCGGCTGGCCGGCGCCGGCGAGGGTGAGCGCGGTCGCGAGAAGCAGGGCGTGACGCATGGGCGGGATCCGTGGACGGGAGAAGGCGCGGCCCGGGCCGCGATCGCCCCGCTTATGGGACAACCGCCGGGACGGCACCAGCAGGCCGGTCCGGACCGGACGGCGCGGCCGGCTTCGGCCAGCGCCGGTGCAGCCAGAGCCAGGCGGACGGGTCCTCGCGGATCCACCGTTCCAGCGTGCCGTTCATCGCCGACGCGATGGCCAGCACGTCGGCGGTCCGGTCGCCGGTGCGCCGAACCGCCAGCGGCGCCTCGCACACCATCCGGAACCGGCAGGGCCCGAGCCGGACCACGCGCACCGGCACCATCGGCGCGTCGAAGCGCAGCGCCAGCTGCGCCAGGGCCGGCGCAGTCATCGCGTCGCGGCCGAAGAACGGCACCGCGATGCCGTCGTTCATCTTCTGGTCGACCAGGAGGCCGAGCGCGCCCCCCTTGCCGAGATGCGTCAGCGCCGCACGCGCGCCCGACGCGCCCTTGGCGAACATCGACACCCTGTCCCCGAGCGCGCCCAGCCGCATCGCCTGGATCGCCCGGTCCACCTCCGGGTTGGACGCCGCACGGTAGAACCCGGACACGGCGATCCCGAGCGCTGCCGCGATCGGCAGCACCATCTCCCAGTTGCCGAGATGGCCGGAAAAGAACAGCGCCGGCCTGCCGCGATCCTGCAGCCTGGCCAGGTGCTGCTCGCCCCGCACCTCGAAGCCCGGTCCCGTGGCGGTCCGCGTGAACGAGGCCAGGTGCGGCATCTCGAGGACGTTGCGGCCGAGGTTGTCCCACACCCCGCCGATGATCCGGCGGCGCGCTGCCGCGCTCAGCCCCGGCAGCGCCTGCGACAGGTTGCGGTCGGCGATCCGGGACACCGGAAGGCGCGGGCCGAGCAGCCGGGCGGTCCGGCCGCCTAGGTTGGAGCACGTGACCGGGCTGAGCCGGCGCAGGGCGCCGACCAGGGTGGCCAGCGACACGGTCGTCGCGAGCGCGCGGGACCGTGCCAGGAGCGGGCGGATTGGGTCGCGCGCCCCGGATCGACGTCGTGGAGCGGATGCCATGGCACCCCATACACCCGCACGCCGGGAATTCCGCCCGGTATATCGTCTCGCACGGTGACGGCCGCGGTCGCATCGGCGTTGACTTCCGGCCCGGCCGCTGCGATTGCTGGACCCGTCGACGTGGGAGAGACCGGCTTCGAGCCGGCGCCGAAGGAGCAACCGCCCCGGAAACTCTCAGGCAGAAGGACCACGCGACGAGAACTTCTGGAAAGAGGCGCCCCCGAACTCGGGATTGGCGTCCGCCGACGGGATAACGATCTCAGGCAGACCGACAGAAGGGGCGCTTTGGACCGGATACCGGTCGGGGAGGCGCCGTGCGTGGAATCGACACCAGTCCGGCCGGCCCGCTCCGTCCCGGCGCTGTGCGCGCCGAGCCCGGCCAGGCGATCAGCGTCGTCGACCTGTACACCATCGGCATCGGGCCCTCGAGCTCGCACACGATCGGCCCGATGCGCGCGGCCCGCAGCTTCGCCCTGCTGGCGCTGGACCGGGCGCGGTCGTGCGGCCGGCCGGTCTCGCTGACCTGCCGCCTGTTCGGCTCGCTGGCGCTGACCGGCGCCGGCCACGGCACGGACGGCGCGGTGGTCCTCGG